>CAZRWF010000084.1:0-12079 GCA_964603685.1 uncultured Chitinophagaceae bacterium | reverse complement strand
CCGCGCAGCGACTTCCGGCGGATTGACCGGATTCCGTCTGTGGTCCACCGTGTCGTACGTGGATTCAGCGTTGACGGTCACCACGTCCCGTACCCATCTCAAAAAAGTAACGGTGTATGTCATGAACTGGCATTATCTTTCCGATACATTGGTTTTTACGAACGTATTTTCGTTCCAATAATGAATGTCATACTCGACATCCTCGGCAGTTTCGTCGTCCGCGCCTCCATTGTGGCCATCATACTCACCACAATGGTGAACTTGAACGAATTTTTATTCCGCCAAACGGAGCGGGCGGCGTTAAATGAACTGGTGTCAGGTCCGGGAGAAGTGATCACAAATGATCTGAAATTGGCCGGATTCGGTCCCACCACATCAAAAACGTTCGGCCGGGCAATGGCGAACGAAATGCGCTTTTCCGCCGATGTGGACAACAGCGGCGATGCGGAAACGGTCTATTATTATTACACCGGCAGCGGTACAAGCAAAATATTGTATCGCCGAATCGATTCCGAAACGCCATTAATGATCGCGCGAAACGTGGAGACGTTTCAAATGGAATATTATACCGCGACTGGTGCAGCCACGAGCGGATCGAACGTGACCGGAATAAAATCCGTTCGTGTCACGCTCGTCATTCGTTCCACCAATATGATCACCAGCACGATCACGGCCTCCGGTGATTCCACCTATCTCAGTTCCACGTGGCAGCGGCTGATCTTCCCCGCGAATTTATAGAAACATCCGCAAACAAGACCGGCATATCCGTTTTCTTCGCCGAACTTCTTAAAGAATTCTCATTACAACATTCTAACCGAAAGTCGCTTGTGTTTCTGTCCGGCGGAATTGATATTGCAGGTGCGATGAAGAGACAAGCAACATATGCAACACACCATGATCGGAAAGGGGGGCACGTATGGGCTCATCGAGGATGATCATGATATCAGGGGTGTACCTGATATTCGGATTCTACATCGCTTCGTTAAACCGGATGGACAATGTTCTGTATTCGTCCTCGGTAAAAACGGCGTCGCTGGTGCAGTCCGAACAGGCGTCGCGTACCGGGTTGGCAAAAGCGCTGAATTATATGGGGACAAACAGTGCTCTTTTTTCATTTGCCACGCGTACCGTTGTCGTCAACGGTGATACGGTCCGGTATTCGGCATCACGGCCGGCGGGATTTCCGGCATCACAAACATTGGTCACGTCGACCGCCTCGTTCACCGGGGTGGCGGACGGATCGGTATTAAACCGCAGAACCACAACAATGAAAGCGGTATATCAATACCATAACGGCCGGTGGAAAGTGATGCGGATATTCACCGAGAACAGTTATCAGGACGCCGTCTGACGGCACGCTGTTCGGCAATTTGTGCACAACGCCCGCAGTTGCGGGCGTTCGTTTTTTCATACCGGCCGGTTCCCCGATTCTTAGCGATTGATATTCTATTCTCTTTATCCTATCTTCAACAGGTCTGCAGCACTTTCTGCATGATTCTCTATAACCGGGGGCGTACCAACAGCGTGTTTCATTTCATGATCCAATCTCGCACACTTATTGTTCGTCTCATCGTCACGGCCCTCTTCCTGACGATGTGGACCGGAGTGTTCCCGCTCGCAGCTCAACAAACGGAATTTATTCCCCGCAGCAAACACGAAATCGCGGAGGATCTCCGAGCCGCCGCCGCGGAACGGAAAAAGATTGCCTCTTCCGGTATTTACGCCATGACGAAAACGAAGTTTTATTACCGGTTTGGGAAGGTGGATAAAATCGGCGTCATGGAAGAAGCCGTTCGATTCGACACCCGGGGGAATATCATCAAAGAGACCCTTTTCAACCCGTCCGACGGTTCAATCGTATCCACAACATCGTACCGTTACGACAAAAACGGCAATCGCATTGAACAACAGATGAAAAAAGGGGAGACAGTCCTCAAAACCGTTCATCGTTTCGATTCCCGCGGAAATAATGTGGAGACGGTGTACTACAAAGCCGACGGCAGCGTTGATCGGAAAGTGACGCACGTGTATGATGAGAACGGACTGTTGCTCGAAACGTTCGGCAGAATGGACGACGGCCGGCTCTTTATGCGTGACACCTATCTGTACGATGCCCGCTCCAATGTGAGCGAGTTTAAGAACAGTCTGAAAAAGTTCGTCATGACCTACGATCCCCGCGGGAATATCCATACGGTGGAAAAATATCAGCGCTACTTTAAACAGCAGGACAGCATTCAGTATAATCTGACCGACAAAGTGTCGTTTACGTATGATGCCTCCGGAAAATCGACGGAAATGCTCGTCTACCGGCCCGACCATTCCCTCAAATCGCGCACACAATACGTTCGGAACAACGCCGGCCAACTTTTGGAAGAAAAAGAATTTAACGCTGAAGGGAAACTGGTGTACACCCGAACGATCAAATACGACGCAGGAAATAATGTCATCGAAGAATCCGGAGCCGATCGCGCCCTGAAATTTAAAAACACCTACCGGTACGACAATAAAGGGTTAAAAACGGAGTGGATCACGTACGATCAAATCAATGAACCGGTCAGTGTTACAAAATATTCCTATTCGAAGGGGGGAAACATTCCTCCGCAACCGGGGCAGACCGCCGGCGCGGCGGATTCTTTGTTCGCGTCGGATGATGACGAACCGCTGAATAATGAGGAGTTTTTTAATGCGCTCGGATCGAGAATTATTGCACCGGACGGAACCTATCTCGGCATGGTGTTGGCGGACACGGCAAATCCGCAGTCGATCATCAATTCATGGGGACAATACGGGTTCAGCCAATCTCCGACCAGCATATTAAATCCTTCCATTCCCTACGGCGGCGACAACGGGATCTTCAGTCCGTTTAACCCGCTTTCTCCCAGTCCGCCGTCGATCTATAAAGACGGTAAATTTTTCAGCTATTTGACCGACAACGACAGTTTTCGTCCCCGCTCCGCTCCGAGAAAATTGCTGGAATTTCTCCGGACGCTGGCCCGGCAGAACTGAACACATTTCCGCTTCGTTGAAAAACCCGCCGGTTTTGCGTATCTTGTAGTGCAGAAGAATTGTTTTATCACAATCCCTCTTTGCAGGGATTTTTTATTAAGGAGCCGCTGCATCGACGATGTATTATAAAAAACGAACACATACCGCCGGCGAATTACGCGCATCGCACATCGGAGAATCGGTGACATTAACCGGTTGGGTCGACACGCGCCGCGATCTCGGCGGAGTGATTTTTATCGACCTCCGTGACCGTTACGGAAAAACACAAGTGGTCTTCAATCCACAACACAATGAAGCGATCCACACGCTCGCCAAAGAATTGCGGACGGAGTATGTGATCTCCGTTTCCGGCCGCGTCGAACATCGACCGGCGGGAACGGAAAATCCGAAACTGTTGACGGGCGACGTGGATGTTCTTGCCGATGAGTTGACGATCGTGAACAGAGCGGACACGACGCCGTTTCCGATCGAAGAAAAGATCGACACCAATGAGGACATCCGTTTGAAATACCGCTACTTGGATCTTCGGCGCGAGTCGATGCAAAAAAACATGCTGTTGCGCCACCGGATGTATCAGATCACTCGGCGATATTTTGACGAACATCAGTTTCTCGAAGTCGAAACGCCGATCTTAATGAAAAGTACGCCCGAAGGTGCGAGAGATTTTCTGGTGCCGAGCCGGATTAATCCGGGAAAATTTTACGCTCTTCCGCAATCGCCGCAAACGTACAAACAGATCCTGATGGTGGCGGGGTATGACCGGTATTTTCAGATCGTCAAATGTTTCCGGGATGAGGATTTGCGCGCTGACCGGCAATTGGAATTCACGCAGATCGACGTGGAGATGTCGTTTGTGGATGAGTCCGACATTCAGACCGTCGTGGAAGGGTTGATGCAGCGTTTCTTCAAGGAAATCAAAGGGATCGAAATTACTCTTCCGTTGCCGCGGCTGACATACCGGCAAGCGATGGAAACGTACGGCAGCGACAAACCGGATTTACGCTTTGGCTTGCCGTTTGCCTGCTTCAACGACCTTGTCAAAGATGCGGGTTTTAAAGTTTTTGCCGAAACGGTGAAAAAAGGAGGAGTGGTGGCGGGATTTTCCGTCCCCGGCGGCGCAAGTTTTACCCGCAATCAGATGGACAATCTGGTCGATTTTACCAAATCGCTCGGAGTCGCCGGATTGGCGTACATCAAACGGACGGAAAAGGGAATCGAGTCGGCCATCGAAAAATTTCTCGGAGCCGATATCTGCCGGTCCATCTGTGATGCTGCCGGAGCGAATCCGGGGGATACGGTGTTGATCGTGGCGGACACATGGCAAAAAACGTACACCACATTGGGAACACTCCGGTTGGAAATGGCCAAACGGTTGAATTTGATCGACGAACAACAATGGAATTTGCTGTGGGTGGTCGATTTCCCCATGTTCGAATATTCCGAAGAGGAACAACGGCACGTGGCGATGCATCACCCGTTTACGTCGCCGAAACCGGAGGATGCGCATCTGTTGGAGAGCGATCCGACGAAGGCGCGTGCGCGTGCGTACGATCTCGTATTAAACGGTAATGAGATCGCGGGGGGGAGCATCCGGATCTTCGATTCGACCCTGCAGAGCAAAGTGTTTTCGCTGTTGGGTATCGGTGAAGAAGAAGCGAAGATGAAATTCGGATTTATGCTCGATGCGTTCAAATACGGCGCGCCGCCGCACGGCGGTATTGCCTTCGGTCTCGACCGCATGGCGATGTTGTTCGCCGGTGCCAAGTCGATTCGGGACGTGATCGCATTCCCGAAGACCGCGAGCGGTGTCTCGTTGATGGATGACAATCCTTCTCCGGTGGATTCAAAACAGCTCGATGAACTCCATATCAAATTGAAATAACGTGCCGGTGAATACCATTGGCGCCGACACAGTGAAGCATAAAAAAATAGTATGAAACAAAAAATCCGCATCGCATCGGGACAAGGATTCTGGGGGGACCTGCAACGGGCTCCGGTCGACCAGGTGCGCAACGGCGAAATCGATTACATGATGCTCGATTACCTCGCCGAAGTGACCATGTCCATCATGCAAAAACAAAAGATGAAGGATCCGAAACTCGGTTATGCGAAGGATCTCATCTCCGTGTTCGACGAAATCCTCCCGGATATCGTCCGAAAAAAAATCACGGTGATTACGAACGGCGGCGGTGTCAATCCGTTGGCCTGCCGGGATGCGATCTTCGCCGTAGCAAAAAAACATGGCATCACTAATCTGAAGATCGGGGTGGTGTACGGCGACGACATTTTGGGCAAGATCGATGAGTTGGCGGCGGCGGGAATGAAACTGGAGAATATGGAATCCGGTGAAGCGTTGTCCACGGTTCGAAAAGATGTGATCAGTGCGAATGTCTACTTCGGCGCACAACCGATCGTACAAGCGCTGAAAGAAGGGGCGCAGATCGTCATTACCGGACGAACGACCGATACCGGACTCACGCTGGCCCCGATGGTGCATGAATTCGGCTGGTCATGGAACGAATGGAAGAAGATCGCCGCCGGAACGGTGGCCGGTCATATTTTGGAATGCGGGGGACAGGCGAGCGGGGGCAATTTTACCGGTGACTGGAAAAGCGTGCCGGATCTGGCCAATATCGGATTCCCTATCGCCGAAGCATATCCGGACGGGACATTTGTGGTGACAAAACATGAAGGGACGGGGGGAGTGGTCTCTTCAGCAACAGTAAAAGAACAATTGTTGTATGAAATCGGTAATCCGAAAAATTACATCACTCCCGACTGCATAGCGGATTTTACGACGATACGTCTGACGGATGAAGGACCGAACCGCGTTCGCGTTTCCGGAATCGACGGCCGGCCGGCCACGGATTCTTATAAAGTGTCGATGTCTTATTTTGACGGGTACACGGCCTTTTCCACATTAACATACGCCTGGCCGGATGCTCTCGAAAAAGCGAAAAAAGCAGACGAGATCCTCCGTCAACGGCTGCAGAACCTTGGTCTAACGTTCGATGAGATCCGGACGGAATATCTCGGATATAATTCCTGTTTCGGACCGCTGGCCACTCATCCGGAATCGCTGAATGAAGTGGTTCTGCGCATTGGTGTGCGCGGGAAAGATAAAACGTCGATGGACCGGTTCAGCCGCGAAATTGCTCCGCTGATTTTGACTGGCCCCCCCTCCGTTACAGGATTTGCCGCCGGGCGTCCGAAACCGAGCGAAGTAATCGCATACTGGCCGGCACTCCTTCCGAAAAAAGCCGTTACGCCGATTGTGGAGGTGCAATCACTGTGAAAATTCAATTATTATCCATCGCCCATGCCCGTTCGGGCGACAAAGGAGACACCGGGAACGTCGGTGTCATCGCGCGAAAACCGGAATATTATCCGCTCCTCGTGAAATATCTCACCGTTGAAAAGGTGAAGCAACATTTTGCGGGAATCTGCCTCGGTCCCGTGGAACGGTTCGAACTTCCGAATATCGAATCGTTGAACTTTCTGCTGCATCAATCGCTTGGCGGAGGCGGAACGAAATCCCTGAAAAACGACGCTCAGGGAAAAACACTCAGCAGCGTGATGCTGAGAATGGAATTAGATATTGAGGAAACGATCTGATGTTCGACGAATCGAAAGAGCACTTGCAAGCATTGCGTACACGCCTCGCCCAACTTCGGGGGTTTCTTTGACATCGACGTCAAACAAAGCGAGATAGATTCCCTCCAACAAAAGACCACGGAACCGAATTTCTGGAACGATAACGTTGCCGCGCAAAAGGTGATGCAGGAGATTAATGCCCGCAAATCGTGGGTGGAAGCCTGGATCACCGGTCAACGATCCATCGACGACACCGCCGCATTCATCGAATTAGCCGAAGAATCGAACGACACATCGCTGCAACACGATATTGATGCGGAACTGGCGAAAATATCGGCGATCTTTTCCGATCTGGAATTCCGCAATATGTTGAGCGGCGTGGACGATAAACGGAATGCCATTCTCACCGTTCACTCCGGTGCCGGCGGAACGGAGTCGCAGGATTGGGCCGAAATGCTGCTGCGGATGTACACTCGATGGTGCGAAAAGAAAGGATATTCGATCTCGCTGGCGGACCGCCAGGACGGCGACGGCGCCGGCATTAAGAGCGCGACGATCGAAGTGTCCGGTGATTATGCGTTCGGATATTTAAAAGCGGAAATCGGCGTGCACCGTCTCGTCCGCATCTCGCCGTTTGATGCCAATAAACGGCGTCACACCTCCTTTGCTTCGGTGTTTGTCTATCCGGAGATCGACGATGACATCGAGATCGAAGTGAATCCGGCCGATGTGGAAATGGAAACATACCGTTCGGGCGGCAAAGGGGGGCAGAACGTCAACAAAGTGGAAACAGCCGTCCGCCTACGGCACATCCCATCCGGTGTCGTGGTGGCATGCCAGGAAGAGCGGTCCCAATTTCAAAACCGCGAACGTGCCATGAAGATGTTGAAATCCCGTCTCTACCAGATCCGCAGAGAAGAAGAAGAAGCCCGTCTGGCGGCGATCGAGGGGACGAAAAAGAAGATCGAATGGGGAAGCCAGATCCGTTCCTATGTATTCCATCCGTACAATATGGTGAAGGACCATCGGACGGATCACGAGACGAGCGATACACAAGGGGTCATGGACGGGGACCTCGATACATTCATCAAAGCGTACCTCATGCAATCCAGCAATCAGAAAGTGTCGTAACATGTTCTTCCGGACGTTCGTTGCGCACCGATTTCTCCGCTTTCAACGGACCTCCCGTTCCCAGCAGTTCATCTCCTTCATTACCGGCATTGCCGTTGTCGGCGTGATGCTCGGTGTGGCATCGTTGATCATCGCGTTAACTATTCTCGGCGGTTTCGAAAAAGAATTACATCAGAAAGTTGTCGGATTCACCACGCATATTCAGGTGACCACATTTACCGGACAACCGGTGCGGTATTATGACCGCGTCCGGGAAAAAATGCTTTCGGATGTACCGAACATCCGCTCCGTCTCGCCCTACATCGCAAAAGAGGGTATGGTCAGTAACGGCGACCGCACGGAAGGGATCATTCTCAAAGGGATCGAATCCGGAGGGGAACCGTCGGCAATCGCTCCCTTTATGATATCCGGCACCATCGATTTGCAGAAGATCGACGATGGCCTGTACGGGTGTGTGATCGGGAAAAAACTGCTTCGGACGCTCGATGCGGAATTGTATGACACTCTTCTGGTCTTCGGATTACAGGGACATCTGGAGACCACGCTGGCGCCGAGCGTCCTAGCATTTGTCGTCCATGGCGTGTACGAATCCGGCATGTCGGAATACGACGATGTCTATTTTTTTGCCTCGATCCCGGCCGTTCAACAATTGATCAACTATGAAGAAGCGATTACCGGCTTTGAAGTAATGCTACACGATATAGCCGGCGCGGACGCCGCCGCCCGGGACATCATGGAATCGCTCGGCTATCCCTTTCATGCCCGGACCATGTTTCAATTGTATCGAAACTTGTTCACATGGATCGAATTGCAAAAAGAACCCATTCCGATCATCCTGGGCCTTATTATTGCCGTTGCTGCGGTGAATATCATCGGAACGTTATTGATGTTGGTGCTGGAAAAACGACGGCAAATCGGTGTTTTACGCTCGTTCGGTGCCTCGCGGCAGGATATTCGGATGATTTTTCTCATGAAAGGAACGATCATTGCCATGATCGGGACGTTGCTCGGGAATCTTCTTGCCTATACCGTCTGCCGACTGCAGGAAGCATATCAGTTTATTTCATTGCCGTCTACGATCTATTTTATGAAGACGGTTCCGATCGATCTGCAATGGCAGAACTTTCTGCTGGTGTCTTCGGTGGGGATGGGTTTGTGCCTGATCGCAGCCTATATTCCGGCCCGGTTGGCAGCACGACTCGATCCCATCACCGCAATTAAAATGAGTTGATGAAATACACTTTTTTCATAGCAAAACGTTATCTGCTCGCCAAAAAAGAGGCCGGTTTTATCACCGTGATTTCGATGATCTCCATTGCCGGTGTCACGGTCGGCGTTGCGGCGTTAATTGTGATCCTTTCGGTGTTTAACGGATTCAATTCCTTGGTCACCGGAATTCTTGTCGGTTTCGATCCGCATGTGCGCATACAGCTGTCGCCGGGGATTACCGATCCGGAGCGACGGCAGTTCAACGAATATATGGATCAGCGCGAAGATATTATCGGCCGATCGGCATTCGTCGCCGGAAAAGGGATGTTGATTTCCAAGCGGACAACGAAGGTGATTTTCATCCGCGGATTGGAATCCGAGAAGATCTCGTCTGTCTCCGGCCTGTCGGAAAGTATGATTGTCGGCACATCAAACTTTTCTCCGGACGACGGTGAGGTCGTTCTGGGATATAGTCTGGCGGATAAGCTGGGGATCAGCGTTGACGATACGATCTATGTCGTCACCTCGGCGGGCGTGCAAGATGCACTGTCGGGCTTCGCATTGCCGCAACTGTTCCCGTTGCGGATTATCGGAATTTACGAAGCCAAAAATAAGGATTATGACGGATTGTATGCATTCACCTCGTTATCCACTGCCCAAACGTTGTTTGCCGCTCCGGCACCGCAGGGGTATGAGGTCCGTCTACGATCGATTGATGACGCAGAGTCGATGACATCCGACATTCGCGAACGATTTCCGTCGGCGGTGACGGCCGAAACGTGGTTCGATCTTCATAAAGACCTGTATTCCGTCATGCAAGTGGAACGCTGGACCGCGTTTATCATTCTCATGTTGATCATCGGAGTGGCATCATTTAATTTATTAGGTTCACTGACAATGACGGTGATTGAAAAAACAAGGGATATCGGAATCTTAAAAGCTATGGGGGCGACGCAGCAGGATATCCACCGTATCTTTCGCTTGGAAGGTTTCCTCGTCGGTATTTCCGGTTCCATTCTCGGTCTGGTGATCGGCACGTTCATCTGTTGGATTCAAACGGAGTATCAGGTGTTCGGATTGGATTCCACCGTGTACATCATCCCGGCGATTCCGGTGGAGATGCGCGCGTCGGATCTGATCGTCGTTCCGCTTTCAGCAGTGTTATTATGTTCCATCGCCGCTTATTATCCCGCTCGAAGGGCAGCACTATTGCAGCCATCCGAAGCCGTACGTTGGGAGTGACCATGTTAATCGAAGCACGCAATATCGTTCAGCGTTACCGCACCGGAACAACCGGAGTGTTGGAAGTTCTGAAAGGGATTTCCGTTTCCATATCCCACGGGGAGATTGTGGCGATCGTCGGTCAATCGGGTGCGGGGAAAAGTACACTGGTTCATTTGTTGGGTCTGTTGGACCGTGCGACAGAAGGGGAGATATTGTTTGAGGGGAAACATGTGGCGACACTTTCCGACGAAGAACTTTCGGCGATACGAAACAACAACATCGGTTTTGTCTTTCAATTCCATCATTTGCTGCCGGAATTTACCGCGCTGGAGAATGTACTTTTACCGTCGATGATCTCCGGAAATAAAAACACACAACAGCTCGACCGTGCACTCCAGCTGCTAAGCGATGTCGGTCTTTCCGACCGGCGTGATCATCGTCCGAGCGAGTTGTCAGGCGGAGAACAACAACGCGTTGCCGTGGCCCGGGCATTAATGAATTCCCCGAAAATCGTCTTTGCTGACGAACCCTCCGGAAATCTTGATGCTGAAAATGCCGAAATGCTTCACAATTTGTTGTTCGATCTGCGGAAAAAGTATCACCAAACATTCGTTCTGGTAACGCACAATAAAGAATTGGCCGCCCGCGCCGACCGTATTATCACCCTCTCCAACGGTAAACTCCTCTCCGCATCCGCCTCTTGACTTCGAGGGCTTTAGTTCATATATTAGCACTCGAATAATGGGAGTGCTAATATTAAAAGCTTCCATAACGTTAATAAATTCAATATGTTATAAGGAGGATCTATGAAAATTCATCCATTATCAGATCGGATTGTGGTAAAACCGGCGGAAGCTGAAGAAAAAACTAAAGGGGGATTGTATTTACCGGATACCGCAAAGGAAAAACCGGTTTGGGGAGAGGTGATCGCGGCCGGACCGGGAAAAACCACCGATGATGGGAAAAAGGTGCCGATGGAAGTAAAGGTCGGCGACAAAGTGTTGTACGGGAAATATTCCGGTACGGAAGTGTCCGTTGATGGACAAGAAGTATTGATCATGCGCGAAAGTGACATCTTCGCGATCATGCCGAAATAAATATTCTGACACAGATCATCATTTAAGGAGACAAGACAATGGGTGCGAAAATAATTACGTTTGATTTTGATGCACGCGCAGGTTTAAAGCGCGGAGTGGATCAATTGGCCAATGCGGTCAAAGTGACGTTGGGTCCCAAAGGCCGCAATGTCGTGATTGATAAAAAATTCGGTGCGCCGACCGTGACCAAGGACGGCGTGACCGTGGCAAAAGAAGTGGAATTGGAAGATGCGATCGAGAACATGGGTGCACAAATGGTGCGTGAAGTGGCCTCCAAAACTTCCGATGTTGCCGGTGACGGTACCACCACCGCAACCGTTCTCGCACAGGCGATCGTTCGCGAAGGATTAAAGAACGTTACCGCCGGTGCTAATCCAATGGACCTGAAGCGCGGAATCGATCTTGCCGTGACGAAAGTGATCGAACGTTTAAAAGCCATGAGCAAAACGGTCGAAGGGAAAAAAGAGATCGCCCAGGTCGGAACAATTTCGGCGAACAACGATCCGACGATCGGTAATTTGATCGCCGATGCGATGGAAAAAGTCGGCAAAGACGGCGTGATCACGGTGGAAGAGGCAAAAGGAACCGAAACGACCGTGGATGTTGTCGAAGGTATGCAATTCGACCGCGGTTATCTCTCCCCGTATTTCGTCACGAATGCGGACACAATGGAAGCGGAACTCGAAAATCCGTACATCCTCATCCATGATAAAAAGATCAGTGCGATGAAAGATCTGCTTCCGATCCTCGAAAAGACCGCACAATCCGGCCGTTCCATTGTGATCATCGCTGAAGATGTCGAAGGCGAAGCGTTGGCT
>CAZRWF010000083.1:0-12330 GCA_964603685.1 uncultured Chitinophagaceae bacterium | reverse complement strand
AATGGTGGTAATCGCATCGCTCGACCGGAGGATCACGGTGTTGTCGGCGGAGAGCGGCGCACAATTGTGGCAGCATGATCTGGGCAGCCGCGTCAAAACACCCCCTCTCGTGTGGAAAAACTCTCTCATTATCGCCGCGGAAGACAAAAATATCTACTGTTTCCGGTGATTCGTTACTTTTCCCTCAATCTTGACTTTCATCACAACACCCTCTATATTGACGCAATCACGTCGCGACAAAATTTTCTATCCCAACGGTGACCATAATGTCAGAAGAAGTGGATGTCCTTCGCAATGTCCCCATTTTCAGCGAACTGAGCGATAAAGACCTCGAACATATTGCCGCTCTCGGCGTCCGGAAAAAGTATAAAAAAGGGAGTATTATCCTTTTGGAAGAAGAGACCGGTGCCGCTTTGTTCGTGATCATTTCCGGCAAAGTGAAGATTGTGCGGATGGACGACGACGGCCGGGAAGTGATCCTTTCCATTCTCGGCGAAAGCGACTTCTTCGGTGAAATGGCGATCTTGGACGGTTCCACCCGGTCCGCCAGCGTTGTGGCGACCTCGAAGTCCGAACTTTTTATGATTCATCGCGGCGATTTTTTGAAATCCCTCACCGACTATCCCTCCGTTGCGATCGGATTGCTGCGCGAATTGACCGGCCGCTTGCGCAAGGCGGATGCACAGATCAAAAGTTTGTCCCTGAAGGACGCCGCCGGACGTGTCGCGAACGTGGTGTTGCAGTTGGCGGACGATGTCGGCGTTTTTCGCAAAGGACGGGTGGAAATCGACGAACTGCCGCTGCAGCAAGATCTGGCGAACATGGCCGGAACTTCCCGGGAAACGATCTCCCGCATGATCCATAAGTTCATCAAAAAAGGATACATGCAGCTGCAGGGAAGCAAGTTGATCATTAACGACTACGAAAATTTTAAGACGCTTCACTCCTAACCGGCCGGCGATTGAATGAGCATCAAAGCGGATTTGCACATGCACACGACATTTTCGGACGGGGTCTTTTCTCCGTACGAACTGATCAAAAAGTGCAAACAGCGCGGACTGTCGGTCATCAGCATTACCGATCACGACAGTGTGGGGGCATTCCCCGATGCGATCGAATATGGAAAAGAATTCGGAGTGGAAGTGATTCCGGGTGTCGAGCTGAGCGCGCTGGTGGACGATAAGGATGTGCACATTCTCGGCTATTTCGTGGATTACCGGAACGAACGCCTGCGGGAATATCTGGAATTTTTCCGCCGTGAACGGGTGAAACGGGCCGAACGGATTGTGGCAAAGTTGAACAGCATCAACGTGCCGCTGAAGTTGGAAACGGTGATGGAACGGGCCGGACACGGCGCCGTCGGCCGGCCGCACATCGCTTCCGCGATGGTGGAAGAAGGATTCATCGATTCGTACCACCAGGCATTCGAAAAATTTATCGGCAACGGCGGGCCGGCGTATGAAAAAAAATTCCAGCTCACGCTGACCGATGCCATCAAATTAATTTCGTCCTCCGGCGGATTGTCCTTCCTGGCGCATCCCGGCCGCTATACCACCGAAGAACTGCTGCAGCAGACGATCAAATCCGGCTTGGACGGCATCGAAGTGATCCATCCGTCGCATCAACCGAGCCACACCGCCCACTACCGCGGCGTGGTGAACGAATATTTTCTGCTGGAAAGCGGCGGTTCGGATTTTCACGGCGGGAAAAAAAATGATGATGATGTTCTCGGAAATTATTATATTGATGAAGAACGCGTGAATATGATGAAACACCGGCTGTTCTCCAACAACTCGCCCCACAGATAAAGGAAGCACCCCGTCGCACCATGGCTACCGAAATTCCCCGACGATCGTTCGAAGGCGGTCTCACAGCGGAAAAAAAAAGATTCGCTATCATCGTCAGTTCGTTTAATGCGCAGGTCACGAAAAATCTTCTGGAAGGGGCGCTCGCCTGTTTCCGGAAGAATAATGCCGCCAATGTGGATGTGTACCGCTGCCCGGGAGCGTATGAACTGCCGCAGGTCGCAAACATCGTTACGGCAAAACAACAGTACGACGCGGTTGTTTGTCTCGGCGCGGTGATTCGGGGCGAAACGCCGCACTTTGATTTTATCTGCCAAGAATGCGCGCGCGGGATCGGACAAGTGTCGTTGGATCGGAAAATCCCGGTGCTGTTCGGCGTGTTGACCACCGATACGTTCGAACAGGCGATGGAACGTGCCGGCGGGAAAGTCGGAAACAAAGGATATGACGCGGCGTTGGCGGCGATCGAAATGTCCGATCTTTTTTCACAGGTTGTCTCACAATAGAAGGAAAGCATCAACGATCCGTTGAAACGATTTTTTTTACATCATATTCAAAGGATCATTGATATGCGTGAAGAGAACGTGGGAAAGTTGCCGCACCGTCCGTTGCCGTTCATTAGTCTGCTGTTGATCGTCGCCGCACACCTCCTCTCCGCGGGGGTCGGTGATTGGAAAAATTTCACCTCGCAGCGGAGCGTCCGTGCCGTTGCGGCGGACGGAAACACCGTGTGGGCCGCCACCTCGGGCGGCATCTTCCGCTTCCAACCGTCGGATTCCACCTACCGTCAATTCCTCAATTCGGACGGACTCTCCACCAACGATGCGGTTTCAATTTTCGTCGATTCCTTCGGCGACATCTGGGTCGGTCATCAAAACGGATCGATCGACATCTATACTCCGGGCACCGGACGGTGGCGGTACGTTTCCAACATCAGGGACGATAATTCCAAATCGAACAAAGCCATCAACGCCTTTGCACAGGACGGCGATAAAATGTACATCGCCGCCGGATTCGGCGTGACCCTCTTCTCCATAGCGAAGTTCGAATTTTCCGACACGTATCAGAATTTTTCGACGATCACGCAGCCGGCGGTCCGTTCCGTGGCCGTCTTTCAGCAGCGGATCTTCGCCGCGACTCCCTCCGGCATTGTGGCGTCCAAATCGGGCGCCGTCAATCTCGCCGCACCGGAATCGTGGCAAATTTTTTCGCCGGTCATTACCACGGTGAACGCGCTGCAGGTGTTTAACGGACGGTTGTTTGCGTCGTCGGCGGATGGATTATATGAATGGAACGGAACATCGTGGCAGTCGGTTGGCGGTATCGTATCGTCTGTCCGCATCGTCGGTGTTTCCGCCGCAGCGATGCTGCTGTCGATCGGATCGGAACTCCGGTCATTTTCCACCTCTTCCACAATGACAACGATCTCCGCCGCCGTGCCGGCCGGCGTCACCGGCGGAACGGTGCTGGAGAACGGTACGGTCTTTTTGGGATTTTCTTCCGGCGGCATCGGCACGCTTTCGGCCGGCGTTTGGAACAATTACTTTCCGAACGGACCGAGTTCAAATCTGTTTTACCGGCTCGCGGTGGATAACGACGGCATATTGTGGGGCGTTTCCGGCCGTTCGAATGGATCCGGATTTTACCGTTTTAACGGAACGGAATGGAAAAATTACGATAAGGGCAATACGGCTTTGCTTCTCTCCAACGATTGTTTTGATGTTTCGATCGGACCGAATAATTCCAAATGGATCAGCACGTGGGGAGAAGGTTTGCTGCTTCTGAATTCCGCCGGAGTGCCGGTGCGCCGGTTTGATTTCGATTCGCCGGGATTTATCGGCGTGGTGCGCGATGTCAATCAGGGAATCCCGTCCTTCACCGTCCCGGCCGGAATTGCCGTGGACGCATCCGGCGCGGTGTGGGCAATGTTGTACGCTTCGTTGAACAGTTCCAAAGTGCTGTGGAAAATGAATCCCGATTCCAGCTGGGAATCGTTCGCCGGACATCCGTTCGGTGCAACGTTTTCGTACATGTTCGGCATCACCATCGACCGGAATCAGACCAAGTGGTTCGCCAATTCCATCAACGACCGCTTTGCGAACACGGACAATATATTTTACTACAACGAAAAACGGTCGCTTCCGAATACGGTGAACAACTGGAACTTCTTGTCGAAAAACGATGGCTTGACGAACACACAAACGCAGGCGATGATGATCGACCGCGAAGGCGATCTCTGGATCGGCACCGGTGCCGGATTATATGTGGTCTCCCAATTGAACGATCCCTCTTCGCGTATTACGCGGGTGTTTCATGATTTTTTGAACGACGAATACATCAACGCCGTCGCCGTCGATCCGGAAAACAATAAGTGGATCGCCGCCAAAGGAAAAGGGGTCTTCGTCCTTTCGCCGGACGGGCGGACGCTGCTGCATCACTACACCGTTTCCAACACGGGAGGGAAGCTGGTGGATGACAACGTGATCTCCATGGCGTTCGACGGGAAACGTGGATTTGCTTATTTTGGGACGGAAAAAGGTCTTTCGAGCCTCGAAGTCACCGCAATCGAGACAAAAAAATCTTTCACGACAATTGATCTTTCGCCAAATCCGGTTTATCTTCCGGACCAGCAACAGGTGGAGATCCGCGGTCTTGTGGAAGAAAGTACGGTCAAAATTCTGTTGCTGAACGGAAAAGTGATCCGGCAATTTCCGGCGCAAGGAGGAGGACGGGCGTTTTGGGACTGCCGCGATACGGAAGGCCGACCGGTCGCCAGCGGAATTTACATCGTGGTGGCGCATAACCGGAGCGGAGAGCAGACTGCCGCCGCAAAAGTGGCGGTCATCCGGAAATAGAATGTTCAACAGGCGTGCAGCGGAGCTGCACCATTTTTCACTATCATATACAGGAGGGGCAGATTTGGAAACTTCGACAACACCATTGACGGAAAAAAAAGAAGAGGTGTTCAGCAGACGCGTTCGCGCGGGCAAACGGACATACTTCTTTGACGTGAAGGCGACGAAATCGGAAAAAGATTTCTACATCACCATTACGGAGAGCAAGAAGATCTCCGAAGACGAATTTAAGAAGCATAAGATCTTCCTGTATAAAGAGGATTTTGAAAAATTCGCCGACGCCCTGGCCGAAGCGGTCGATTTTGTGCACGACGAGCTGGGGAAACACGGCATTCCGCTCACCACCACCCGGGAAGAAGCTCCGGCGGCCGAAGCGGCGGTGGAGCAGGCGTAACCCACCTTTACGTTTTGTGGTACGAAGGCCGTCGGATGTTCTCGACGGCCTTAGTTTTTTTTAACCCTTCCCCAATTTCTTGACTCTCTGTGGCATTATTTCTATATTTGTGCGGTCTTTTACGCGATTTCTTTGAAATTTCGAAGAAAAACGTTAATTCCCGCTGAAAAAGCAGAAGGATCGGACACATGAAGATCAATATTTCTGGACTTTCAGAGGGAATTCACCGGTTCGAACTGACGGAATCACCCTCCGTTCTCGGTCTTGCCGAGAATTTGTCCGGAACGGTGACCGCTCAAGTGACCCTTGAGAAAAGCGTTCATCAGATCCTTGTCACGGTGGATGCTTCTGTCAAGGGCGTTTTTGTCTGTGACCGCTGCGCCGATGAATTTTCCGATGATGTACGGACGCAGTTTACATCGGTCTATTCGTGGGAACAGAGAGAAGGGGCCGAAGAGGGGGATGATTTTCACATTCTCGGCAAAGAAGACAATATCATCGACATCGCCGAACCGGTCCGGGAATATTTGATGCTCGCTGTTCCGCTCAAACTTCTCTGCCGGAAAAATTGCGAATTGCCGGCGGTACGCAATGAAGATCCTGAAACGGTTGATCCCCGCTGGGAAAAACTGCGCAATTTGTTAAAGACGGAAAAAAACTAACACATTATTTTGAAGGGAACGATGTAATGCCAAATCCTAAACGACGACACTCCAAAACACGCGGACGGAAACGCCGCACACATTACAAAGCGGAAAAACCGACCGTTGCCGTCGATCCGGTCTCGGGAGAAGTGCACTTGAGCCACCGCGCCGTTTGGACATCGGAAGGAAAACTGATGTACAAAGGACGCGTGATCAAAGAAAAGAAACAAGCGTAACAATGTCCTTTTTTGTCAAAGCCACTGACTGTTCATTCAGCAGTGGCTTTGTTGTACGTATCCGACCGTGAATTCCGCCGTGACCCGACCCGACTCGAAGATCCGCATCGCACTGGACGCCATGGGGGGCGATTTTGCTCCCGCCTATGAGGTCCATGGCGCCGTTGACGCATTGCGCGAAAGCGGCAACCGGTTCCATGTCGTGCTCGTGGGGGATGAGGCGAAGATCAACGACGAACTCCGGAAACATGATACGGCCGGTCTCGATTTTTCCATCGTCCACGCCCCCGACGTGATCGACATGCACGACTCGCCGGTGGTCTCCATCAAAACCAAACCGAACTCGTCCCTCGTCAAAGGGATGACGATGCATAAACAGCGGGAGGTCGATGCCTTTGTCTCTCCCGGCAATACCGGAGCGGTCACGGCCGCTTCGACCCTCATCCTCGGCCGCATTCCCGGCGTCAGCCGGCCGACGGTAGCGGCGATTTTCCCGAGCGAGAACGGACCGACCCTGATCGTGGATGCCGGCGCCGTGTCGGATTGCCGGCCGCAATTCCTGTTCGAATTCGGAGTGATGGGGAGCATCTATTCGGAATATATGTTCAAGAAAAAAGATCCCCGCGTGGGACTGTTGAACATCGGCGAAGAAGAGTCCAAAGGGAACGAGCTCGCGAAAGAGACGTTCAAATATATCTCCGAGCGGAGCGGTAAATTCAAATTTGTCGGCAATATCGAAGGACGTGACATTCTGAAAGGACATGTCGACGTGGTGGTGTGCGACGGATTTGTGGGGAACGTGCTGCTGAAATTCGCCGAAAGTATCCCCGGTTATTTGAAATTCCAGTTCAAAAAATTCGCCGGGAAAAGCCTCCTGAATACGCTGATGATCGGCCTGCTGCGCGGATCACTGAAGGAGATTTTTAAGGATATGGATTATACGGAGTTCGGCGGCATTCCGCTGCTCGGCGTGAACGGCGTGACGATTATCGGCCACGGCGGTTCGCCGCCGAAAGCGATCAAAAACATGATCTACCGGGCCGAAGAGGTCGTTCAATTTAAGATTAACGAACACATTCAAGAAAAATTACAGGGACAATGAACAAAATTCGAGCTGCCATCACCGCTGTCGGTCACCACGTGCCGGAGAAAGTATTGACCAACTTCGATCTGGAAAAGATGGTCGATACCAACGATGAATGGATCCGCACCCGCACCGGCATTCGCGAACGCCGCGTGTTTGAAGGAGGGGCGACCTCCGATCTGGCTTTGCCGGCGGTGCAGATGGTGTTGAAGAACCGAGGGATTTCGGCGGAAGAGATCGACGTGATTATCTTCGCCACCGTCACGCCGGATATGTTTTTCCCGGCGACCGCGTGCGTACTGCAGGAAAAGATCGGCGCAAAAAAGGCGTGGGGATTCGACATCTCCGCCGCGTGTTCCGGTTTTGTGTACGCCTTGACGATGGGAACACAATTCATCGAGACCGGCGCGCATAAAAAAGTGCTGGTGATCGGTGCGGATAAGATGAGTTCGATTATGGACTATTCCGACCGGAACACGGCCATTCTGTTCGGCGACGGAGCCGGTGCCGTACTGCTGGAGCCGAGCAATGATCCGCAGCTCGGCGTGATCGACCACAAACTGTATTCGGACGGCAGCGGCGGTCAGTTTCTCTATATGAAAGGGGGAGGAAGTTTAAATCCTCCAACGCACGAAACGATTGATCAAAAGATGCATTACCTGGTGCAGGACGGTAAATCAGTCTTTAAAGTGGCGGTGATGGGAATGGCGGATGTTTCCGCGGAGATCATGCAGCGAAACAATCTTTCCGGCGATCAAGTGGACTGGCTCGTGCCGCATCAGGCGAATCTCCGCATTATCGATGCGACCGCGGAACGGATGGGCCTGGACAAATCGAAAGTGATGATCAATATCGACAAATACGGCAATACCACCGCAGCGACGATCCCTCTTTGTCTTTCGGAATGGCACCATGCCGGCAAGATCGCCAAAGGGCAAAATCTCGTCCTCGCCAGTTTCGGCGCCGGTTATACCTGGGGTGCGGTGTATGTGAAATGGGCGATCTAATTGTGAAATTTGGAAATCGGTTAATTTAATAATTTTTACGAAATGAGCACTGCATATATTTTTCCGGGTCAAGGTTCGCAATATGTCGGAATGGGGAAGGATCTCTGCGAACAATTTCCCGTAACGCGCAAATATTTTGAAGAAGCGGATGCGATTCTCGGGATTTCTCTCTCGTCGATTTGTTTCAACGGACCGGAAGAGGAATTAAAACAGACAAAAAATACGCAGCCCGCCATTTTTCTTCACAGCGTGGCGTTGTGGAATCTTTTGTCGCCGTCCGACGCATCGATGGTGGCGGGACATTCGCTCGGCGAATATTCCGCATTGGTGGCGGCCGGCGCTCTCTCCTTCGCGGATGCGATCCGCCTCGTACGCCTGCGCGGCGAGTTGATGCAAACTGCGGGGGAAGAAAATCCCGGCACCATGGCGGCGATCGTTGGGCTTGATGCTGACACTGTCACTGCCGTTGCCGCGGAAGCTTCCGCCGCCGGAGCGGTTCAACCGGCAAATTTTAATTCGCCGGGCCAGATCGTCATCTCCGGCTCCGTTTCCGGCGTCCGCACTGCGATGGAACTCGCCAAAGCGCGCGGAGCAAAATTGGCGAAAGAACTGGTGGTGAGCGGTGCGTTCCACTCGCCGTTGATGAGCAGCGCCAAAGAAAAACTGAAAGCAGCATTGGCCGCCGTGGAGATCCGCAACGCCGGCATTCCGGTGTATGCCAACGTTACGGCCGCACCGGTCCGGGAGGCGGAAGAGATCAGGAAATTATTGGTGGAACAGGTGACGAGTCCCGTCCGCTGGGAAGAATCGCTGCTGAACATGTCCGCCGCCGGCGCGACAAAATTCGTGGAGGTCGGACCGGGCAAAGTGTTGCAAGGATTGGTGAAACGGACGGTTTCATCGGCGGAAATTTCCGGGATCGACAAAGCGGCGGATGTACGATGAACAACGAACTCCGGATCGGAAAATACGCGATCGACCCCGTGCTTTTCGAAAAAGGATTTTCGAAAGGATGCGGACCGTATCAGTGTGAAACAACCTGCTGTTCCTCCGGCGTTTTTCTCGACCCGGCGGACCGCGACGTGATCATCGCGCACAAAGAGGATGTGAAGGGGATGATGGACGAAACGCAGACGCAGAACGATGCGGTCTGGTTCGATAATACGCGGGAAGAAGACGGCGATTTTCCCTCCGGATATGCGGTCGGCACCGAAGTGTACAACAATAAATGTGTCTTTTTGCGAAAAGACGGCCGCTGCAGTGTGCAGCTCGTCAGCGCCGAAAAATATAATGATCCCTGGAAGATCAAACCGTACTTTTGCATCGCCTTCCCGATTTCGGTGGACAACGGCGTGTTGACGTTCGACGACTATCAGCAAGGGAAAACGCAATGCTGCACGATCGTCCGCGACACCGACGCCACGCTGGTCGATTCCTGCCAGGCGGAATTGGAATATGTGTTGGGGAAAGAGGGATACACACAATTGAAAAATTTCCAAATTCAAAAATCGAATAATCTCCAATGACCAATTACAATCTTTCCGGAAAAGTCGCACTTGTCACCGGCGGTTCTCGCGGGATCGGCCGTTCGATTGTTCTTCATTTGGCCCATTCCGGCGCCGATGTTGCGTTCACCTACCGCAGCAGAGCGGAAGAAGCCGCGGCACTCGTTGCCGATCTGCAGAAACTCGGACGAAAAGCGGCCGCGTACCAATCCAACGCCGCCGACACGAAGCAGGCGGACGACACGGTGCAGGCGGTGGTTAAAGAATTCGGCAAGGTCGATATTCTCGTCAACAATGCCGGCATGACGAAGGACGGCCTGTTGATGCGGATGAGCGAACAGGATTGGGATGATGTGATCGACACGAACTTAAAAGGGGTCTTCAATTTCACCAAAGCGGTTACCCGTCCGATGATGGGGCAGCAATCGGGCAAGATCATCAATATCGCGTCGGTGGTGGGGGTGGTCGGGAATGCCGGACAGGCGAATTATGTCGCTTCCAAAGCCGGGGTGATCGGTTTCACGAAATCTGTTGCAAAAGAGCTCGCTTCTCGCAATATTCAAGCCAATTGTATCGCACCCGGTTTTATCGAAACCGATATGACCGAAAAGTTGAATGAAAAGCAAAAAGAAGCTATCTTGACCGTCATTCCGCAAAAGCGGATCGCAAAACCGGAGGAGATCGCCTCTGTGGTCTGTTTTTTGGCGTCGCAAGACTCAAATTACGTTACCGGACAGACCATTAATGTGGATGGTGGGATGGCGATGTAAGAATTGAGTCATTGATTCAATGAGCCAATGAATCAATGAACCAATGAGCCAATGAATCAATAATGATAGCGCGGGCAAAACAAATTTTTTTCAAACTGAAAATAAAACAACGTCAACAGTAACCTTAAAAGGAGAAACATTATGTCAGATGTCGCAGCAAAAGTAAAAGAGATCATCGTCAACAAATTGGGTGTCGATGCCGCTCAGGTGACCGAAACCGCTTCGTTCACGAACGATCTCGGTGCGGATTCGCTGGATACGGTCGAATTGGTGATGGAATTCGAAAAGACCTTCGGCTTGAGCATTCCGGACGAAGATGCGGAAAAGATCGGCACCGTTGGTGATGCGATCAGCTACATCTCCTCCAAAAAATAATCGGACGTTCTTTAAAGCCACACCGTTGCAGTGTGTTTCGCTCTGCGGCGTTGTGGTTTTTTTATTGTGTGTCTCGTCATCCTTCGACGCGCGCCGCAAATTGTTCATCCTGAGTAAGTCCCGTTTGTCGTGGTGAGGGGAGCCGAACCACGACGGGACGCATCGAAGGATGAATAGCGTGAGCGGCGCTTGCTCAGGATGAACGTTTAAAAGAATATCATCAAGGATTGTTATGTCTCAACGTCAAATGCGCCGCGTCGTCGTCACCGGAATGGGTGCCGTCACCCCGATCGGACTCACCGTCAAAGAATTCTGGTCGAACGCTCTGGCCGGAAAAAGCGGCATCGCCAACATCACACATTTCGATACCACACAGTTCGAAACCAAATTTGCCGGCGAGTTGAAGGGGTTTGACCCGCACAATTACATGGACCGGAAACTTGCCCAGCGCGTCGATCCGTACACGCAGTACGCCCTCGCCGCCGCGGAAGAAGCGATCAAAGATTCCGGCATGAACCTCGAGGGAGAAAACAAAGAGCGGATCGGCGTCGTGTTCGGCTCCGGCATCGGCGGGTTCAAAACGTTTCAAACACAGACCGGCACGTTGTACGAAAGCAAAGGGCCGCACCGGATCAGTCCGTTTTTTATTCCGATGATGATTCCGGACATTGCCGCCGGCCGCATCTCGATCAAATACGGACTCAAAGGCCCGAACTACGCCACCGTTTCCGCCTGCGCCACGGCATCGCATGCCATCGGCGATTCGTTGATGCTCATACAACGCGGTGCGGTGGATGTGATGATCTGCGGAGGATCGGAAGCGGGGATTTGCGAGATGGGAATCGGCGGATTTAACGCGTTGAAAGCTCTCTCCACGCGCAACGATGCCCCGGAAAAGGCGAGCCGTCCGTTCGAAAAAAACCGTGACGGATTTGTGATGGGAGAAGGGGGCGGAATCCTGGTCCTGGAAGAACTGGAACATGCCAAAGCGCGCGGCGCGAAAATTTACGCCGAACTGGCCGGCATGGGATTCACCGGCGACGCGCATCATATCACCGAGCCGGCTCCGGGTGGCGAAGGAGCGCAACGGTCCATCAGAATGGCGCTCGCCGATGCGGGATTACAACCGACAGAGATCGATTATGTGAATGCGCACGGCACCTCCACCTATTACAACGACAAGTACGAAACGAATGCCATCAAAACGGTGTTCGGCGACCACGCGCAGAAATTGGTCGTCAACTCCACCAAATCGATGATCGGCCATCTCCTCGGCGCGGCCGGCGTCGTCGGTGCCATCGCCACGATCATGAGCGTGGTGACGGATGAAGTGCATCCGACGATCAATTACGAAACGCCCGATCCGGAATGCGACCTGAACTACGTGCCGAACACCGCCATCAAAAAAACGGTGAACGCGGCCGTCTGCAATGCGTTCGGATTCGGCGGACATAATGCAACGCTGGCATTTAAGAAGTTCAGCGCGTAATGATATAACCACGAACGCACAAAGGCACAAAGAAATCAACGGGGCGGACGCAAGTCCGCCCTTTTTACTTTAAATCATTGCCATTCCCGCGAAAGCGGGAATCCACCTTATACATCTCACCGCGGAGCCACAGAAACACGGGGAAAGAAAAACAAACGTGCGTCAT
>CAZRWF010000082.1:0-12553 GCA_964603685.1 uncultured Chitinophagaceae bacterium | reverse complement strand
GACGATAAACTGTATCAATTATCGTTCGAACAATTCAAAAAGTTCATCGATCAATATCCGAACAGCGTCAAACGTCCCGACGCCATCTTTCTCTCTGCCGAATCGCAGTTCCGGCTGAATCAATACACGTCGGCCACCTCCATCTTTAAGAATTTTACGCAGGAATATCCGAAGCACAAGCTGCGCTTGGATGCATTGTTCCGTCTCGGCGAAATGGCGTATGCCACCGGAGCGTACCGGGAGGCGATCGTTTCCTATCGCGAAGCGTATGAAAAATATCCGCTCAACGATATGGCGGGTGAGGCGGCCTATTGGGTCGGCGAGTGTTATCTGAAACTGAACGATGTGCCGAACGCTCAAGTCTATTTTAAGGTGAGTTACGAACGATACCCGAAACACCGCCTGGTGGATTATGCGCTCTATTCCATCGGCTGGACGCACGAACGGAAAAAGGAATACGGCAAAGCGATTGAAGTATATGAGAAGCTGCTGACGGAAAAAAAAGAGAGCGATCTTTTCTCCGCAACGACCATCCGGATCGGCGAATGTTATTTCCAATCCCGCGACTATAAAAAATGCATCGATTACCTCACCGGAGTCCGCTCGTCACTCACCGATTCCACCGAATTGCAGCGGAGCATTTATCTGATCGGCGAATCGTATTACAGCCTTGCCGATTATTCCAAAGCGCAAAAAACGTACGAAGACTTCCTCCGATTGTATCCCGGCAGCATCATTTTCCGCGATGTGAAATATTCGTACGCATGGACATTCCTCAACCTGAAGGAATATAGCCGGGCGGCGGACCTGTTCCGCGAACTGGCGAAGGGGAACGACGACATTGCGCATAAATCGGCGTATCGTATGGGACGCGCATTGCAGTTGAACGGCGATGCGGACAGCGCCCTGGCTGCCTATACCGCCACGGCGGAACGGCGTCCGAACGGCGAATTTACCGACAACGCCCTGTATGAATCCGGCATGATTTTGTTTGAAAAGAAGGAGTACGATCGTGCGCTCCTCCTTTTTCAACGTATCACGTCCCAATTCGGCCGCAGCGACGTGCTGGCGGACGCTCACCGCATGACCGGCGAAACATATCTCGCGTTGAAAAAATTCGACAATGCGCTGGCCTCCTTCCGCGCCGCCGGAAAGGCGGAGACGGGAAATTCGGCATTGAAGAACGATGCACAATTCCAGGAGGCGTGGGCGCTCTATAAGATGAAAAAGTTTTCCGATGCGGCGAAACTTTTCGAACAATATGCGCGCCGGAACACCAAACAGCCCCAGCAGGCCGAAGCACAATTCTGGGCCGCGGAAGCCTTTTTCCAGATTGAAAAATTCACCGAAGCGGAACGGTATTACGCTGAATCATTTGCGCAGCTGCCGCCGGACAAAAAAGCGGACGCGATGTACGGTCTCGCCTGGTCCTACTTGAAACAGGGAAAATTCCAGGCGGCGGCCAATTCCTTCGAGAAAGTGCCGGACCTTGATTCCGCAAAAAAATATACGCAGGATGCGCAGCTCCGCATTGCCGACAGTTATTATTCGGCGAAAATGTACGAAAACGCCGGCACGGCGTACCGAAACTACATTAAAGCCAATCCCACCGCCGCGAACAATGATTATGCCTTGTATCAGGTGGCGAATGCCGAATACCGTTCCAACAATGACAAAGAAGGGATCGCCCGATTCACCGAGCTCATCAACCGGTACACCAAGTCCCCGTATGTGGACGATGCGCAGTACGGCATCGGATTGATCCATTTCCAGAACAAACGGTATCCGCAGGCAATCGCGGAGTTCGAAAAATTGCTCAAGCAGTTCCCCAAAAGCGAAATGGCGGTCCGTGCACAATACAGCATCGCCGACGCCTATTATAATCTCGAGCGGTATCCGGAAGCCATCGGCGCGTACAGCGACGTGGTGAAAAATTATCAAGATTCGCCCCTTGCCAGCGATGCGGTCAACGGAATGCAATATTGCTTCGTACTGCTCGGAAAACCGCTCGATGCCATCACCGTCATCGAAGAATTCGTCTCGGCCAATCCCAACGTCCGCCTGGCGGACGAGTTATATTTCAAAAAGGGTGATCTTTTTTACGGTCAGCGGCAGTACGACAGCGCCGTTACGGCATATAAGGAGTTTCTCGCGAAGTTTCCGAACAGCAAACTGGCAGGCGATGCGCATTTCTGGCTCGGCAAATCGTATCACAACGCCGGCAATATCCAATCCGCTTTCGAATCGTACCGCACATCGGCCGAAAATTATCCCACCGGCCGGGTGGCGAGCGCCGCCTTGTTCGAGGTCGGCGGGATCTCGTCACAGCGGGGGAAACCGGATGTGGCTTTGCGTTCCTATGCGCAGATCGAAGAGCGGTACCCGTCGTCCAACGAAGCGCCGGAAGCTTCGTATCAGCAGGCGCTGGTGTTAAAAGGGACCGGACAGATCACCGCGGCCGTAAAAAAATTCGAGGAGACCTTTGCGAAATATCCGAAAACCGCGGCGGCGGACCGCAGCCGTCTCGCGCTCGGTTGGATGAACATGGAATCGGAGCAATACGCACGGGCGATCGATTATTTTAAAGCGGTCGCAATCAGCCGCACCGACGAGATCGCCGCGGAAGCGCAGTATGGCGTGGGACTCGCGTATCAAACGCAAAAGAATTATTCCGAAGCGATCGTCAATTTTCTCCGGGTGCGGTACGTGTTTCCGGCGGCAGCCGCGTGGATCGGGCGCGCCTCCTTCAACCTCGGCGAGTGTTATGAGAAGACGAATCAGATTCAAAAAGCAAAAGAGGCCTTCACGTTCGTCATCAAACAGAACAAAGTGTCCGACCTTGTCACCGCGGCGGAGAAAAAACTCAAATCGTTGGAGCAGTTGTGAGACCGCCGGTCCGCTTCCATAACGCCGTTCTGTGCCGCATCATGATGCTGCTCCTCACCGTTGGTGGCGGTGCGACCGCTCAAGATCCGGAAAAAAAAGAACCGGAAAAAAAGGAGATCGATCTGCAGAATGTGCAGACGCCGGGCGCATCCGCGCCGCTGCCGAAGATCGACCTTCCGGAATTTGTCATCACCGGCAGCGAGAAGATCGATCTGAACATCGATTCCAAAGCGGAAGAGGACCGTGAGAGAATTTTTTCTCCCGAAAAACCGACGCCGGGCGAACGTCCCCTCAACGTCGGCGAAGCCCTCACGCCGAAACAGATCAAGTCGTTCACCAAAACACCCGGTGCGTTGAACGGAAAAGTATTTGCCGGCATCGGATTTTATCTCACGCCGCAGTTTGACGGATGGTTCGGCCAGCATGATCCGGCCGGTTCCTTCGTCATCAACGGATATTATTCCGACAGCAAAGGGCATGTGAACGATGCAGGATATTGGCGCGGCGGTTTCGGCGCGCGCGGTACGTACCTGCTTCCGGACTCCACCGCAGTGATCCCCTTCGCACAATTGAGCGGTGAAACGAAATACGGCCGCGAATCCTATCGCGCGTACGGATCGTTACATCCATCACGCGTGCGAGATCTTTCGGGACTGGAGGTGAACGGCGGCATCGGTTCCCGATACGCGCTGCCGTACCGGTCGTTGAGCGGCGTGGATTATTCGGCAAAAACCGGATGGAGTTATTTTTCGGCCGTCGACTCGCAGAAGGCGAGCGAAACGGAGATCTTCGTGAGCGGCAATGCGGCGACGAGGTTCTTCGAAACATCATTCCGGGCGCAGATGGAATACCGGTTCGCCTCCTACGCCATGGCGCTTCCCGGACTACAGTCGGGACAATGGTTCGTCTTGCGGACGGACGGACGGCAAATGTTGGTGCCGGCGTTACAATTATCATTCGCCCTGCAGCAATATTTTTATCGGGGAAATGTCGGTCCCGCCGCCGGCCGATTATATCCCAACATCGAACTCCGGTTTGCGATGACCGAAACGGCTTCGCTGTACGCCGGATTTGCGCCGACGGTCGAACGGAACACGCTCTCTTCATTATTAAAGATCAACCGGTATATCAACACCGATGCCGTTTTGCATCCTGCGGACGTTCGTGTTTCGGTCTATGCCGGCATGGAATTTTCCCCGGTTGAGGAGCTCATGACCACCGCAAAATTCAGCTATAAACAGACCAATTATTACCCCACTTTCTCCGACAAGGATAGTGCAAAAGTGTGGGAAGTTCTTTATCTTTCAGGCGTTCAGTCGACAAAATTCGATATTTCGGCCCTGTACCGGCTGAATCCGAAGCAGAATGTGACGGTCTATTTCTCCCTGCACAACGTCCGTCAAAAAGATTCTGCCGGCGTACTGCCGCATCTGCCGAAAGTAACGGCCGGTGCGACGTATCATCATTTTTTCGATTTCGGACTGCATGCGGAAGCGTTTGCGGAGTATACGTCGTCGCGGTTCACGAATTTTTCCAACACTCACGCGAATGCCGGATATCTGTATGCCGGAATGAAAGCGGATGTCGAACTGATGGAGCGGTTCCGCGGTTATGCGGAGTTGAACAATCTCATCGACCAGCGGTATTATGTGTGGAACGGTTACCAGGAGCGGACGATCTATTTGCTCCTGGGAATCAGTTATCAATGGTAGAAAATTTTCACCATTTCATCGTACAATAAGGAGAACCAGCAATGCCAAACTTAAACGTCAAAGGTGATGCACCGAAAGCGGGAGGAGGATCCGCAGCGGCAGGCGAGGGGGGAATTCCGAAAGTTGTATTGATTGCCGTGATCGCCATCGTGGCGCTCGGCGCCATCGCATTCATCCTGAACACGACCGGTGTGGTGAAATTGTGGGGGAAGAAAAAACCGACACCGCAAGTTGTGGCGTTGCCCGAAGAAAATTACACTCCGGTCACGCCGGATACCGCCGTGTACGCGGAGCAACAATCCCCGGCGACGGAAGAATCGGTAATGCCGTTACCGGGCGAAAATACGACCACCGTGGAAACCAACGCGCGGCCGGAGACCAAAAAACCGGCTCCGAAAAATATCGTCAGCGGAACGGGCATGTATACCGTTCAGATCTCCTCCTGGCCCGCGGAAGAGAAGGCCAACGCGCAGGCCCGGTTGTTTGCGGACGCCGGATTCGAATCCTTCGTCGAACCGCTCGGCAATTATTACCGTGTGTGTGTGGGACGTTTCGAAACAAAAGCAGACGCCAAATCCCAGCTGGAAAAGATGGAGCACATGCTGGAATCGCGGCCGGTGGTGGCCAAAATCGGGAAATAATTTCGGCGATCGTTTAACGACAAAGGACTGAACGATGAATCTGTTAGACCTGTTTTTGAAGGGGGGTCTGGTGATGTGGCCGATCCTTCTCTGTTCGCTCATCACCGTTGCCGTGATTATCGAAAAATATATTGTGCTCTCCCGATCGAACGTCGATCCGAAACAATTGATGATGAAGATCCGCAGCGCACTCTCCCGGAACGACGTGGTGAGCGCGGTCGACGCCTGCACCAAAGTGAAAGCGCCGGTAGCGAACATCATGAAACACGGCGTGATCAATTATAAGTACGGTCACCAAGCGGTGAAAGAAGCGATCGAATTGGCGGGGAAAGAAGAAATTTTCCACCTTGAACGCCGATTGTCGGTGCTGGCCAACATGGCCGGCGTTGCTCCGATGCTCGGATTTCTCGGTACCGTCACCGGAATGATCGCCGTCTTCCATACCATCGAACAACTCGGCGGCAACGTAAACCCGAGCATCCTCGCCGGCGGTATCTGGGAAGCGATGTTGACCACCGCTTTCGGCCTGCTGGTCGGCATTCCCGCCCTCTATTTTTACAATTATTTCGTTGCAAAAGTGAACCGCTTCGTCTTTGAGATTGAAAACAGCGCGGAAGAATTCCTCACGCTGATGAAAACAGGTCAATTGGACGAAGAAGGGACCGTTGCGAAAGCTGCTCCCGCCGATCGGAAACAGAAGCCGTCCCGGACGGTCTTTGCCGACGACGATTATTTCGAGCCGAAGGACGAATAATGCCGATGAAATTCGAACGGAAAAACAAGATCGAACCGAATTTCAATTACGCGTCGCTGACGGACATCGTTCTGCAGTTGCTCATCTTCTTTCTGATCACTTCCTCGTTCGTCTCCTCGCCCGGGATTCAAGTGCAGCTGCCGAAAGCCCAGACGAGCGAAACACAGACCGACCGCCAGACAGTCTTGACGATCACTACCGGCGGAAAAATTTACATCAACTCCGAAGAAGTGACCACCGAAACGCTCGGTCAAAAATTGATTCCGATTCTCGATCAAAACCGGTCGCAAGTGATCATCGTCCGGGCCGACAAAGATGTCAGCTTGCAAAAAGCGGTGGAAGTGATCGACCTGGCCAAAGGGGTCGGCGCACAGCGGTTTTTGATCGCAACGGAGCCGGTGGAAGGAAATTGACATGGTCCGCACGCACCGAGAATTACAGACCGGCTGGATTGTCTCGTTTCTGTTCCACGTTGGCGTCGCCCTCCTTCTCTTTTTTTCCACGTTCCGTCAATACATCCCCGAACCGCAATTCGTGGAAATGACATGGGGTGACGTCACGTCGCTCCAGGCCCCCATTCCGCAGATTCCTTCGGAACAAACCGCGGCACGCGAAGAGACCCAGCAAGAAACAACGACGGACAATACCATCGCTCTGCCGTCGCGGCGGTTTTTGGATCTGCCGGACGAGGTGATCTCGCTGCAGCAAAATAAAAAGACCGTCAGTCCCGATGTGCCGACGAATACCGGACGGAGCGGAAAAATATCCGCCCGCGAAAGCAGGAACAATGTGGTGTCGAGCGGATTGGGAACAAGGGAGAACGTGACCGGCAAATCGAACAGCACTTCCGCCATGCAGGTGGCCGCTCCGTTCGGTTCGGGAAATGAAGCGGGCGGACTGGGAAGCTCCGTGGCGTTCGCCGTTCAATGGGCCGGAGGAGGGAGCAGAAAGTTATTGTCGGGAGATGTTCCTGCGTATCCGCCGGGAGTCAACGTGAGCGCACAGATCAAATTGCGGGTCGTCGTTTTGCCGGACGGTACTGTTCGATCCGCGGCGCCGGGACAAAAAGGGGATACGCGGCTGGAAAATGCGGCGATCGGGAAAGTGAAGTTGTGGAAGTTTGAACCGCTGCTTGGTGCTCAGCAACAGGTAGAGCAGATCTGCACCGTTACCTTTAATTTCACGTTGAAGTGAGGGATGAGGCCGATCGATAGTAAAAATAATAAAACACCGCTTCGCCGAGCGTCAGAAGAACAAGCGACAACGCATCGCGTGTCAGCCACGGACCGAATCCCGCTTCATCGATCGCATATTTCAGAACGAAACCGCTGATCGACCAGCCGACTGAAAAAATCAACACGAAAAAAGCGACCGCCAACAATCCGGCCCCCGTTCCGTTCTTTTGATAGTCCGCCGTAAATGCCGCCGTGATGCCGATGATGTGCAGGTAAAAGATCAGAAGTGGAATCATACCGGTTAATAGGCGTCTTTGGCAAAAATAACGGCGCGGATCGTCTTCAGAATGATCTTCACGTCCAGCACCAGCGACCAATTCTCCACGTAATAGATGTCGTATTTCGTCCGTTCTTCGATCGGCACATCGCCGCGAAGCCCGTTCACCTGCGCCCATCCGGTCATTCCTGTTTTCACCCGATGACGTTCCAGATATTTCGGAATGTGCTGTTTAAATTGATCGACGAAGTACGGACGTTCGGGTCGGGGACCGACGATGCTCATCTGACCAATCAGCACGTTGAACAGTTGCGGCAATTCATCCAGGCTGGTTCGCCGCAGTATCCGGCCGATGAGTGTCGCCCGTGAGTCATGTTTGGTATTCCGCACCGGGCCGGTCTCTTTTTCGGCGTCCATCCGCATCGACCGGAATTTGATCAACGGAAACGAGACGCCGTCCAGGCCGACACGCTCTTGAATATAGAACACCGGTCCCGGCGATGTCACTTTGATGATAATGGCGATCACCGCCATGACCGGCAACGCGATGATCAAGGCGATCAGCGAAAACAGCAAATCGAACATCCGTTTGAGAATCCGGTTCCAGGTGGACATCGGGACATCCTTCAACCGGAGGAACGGAATGCCGCGGATTTCCTGGATACGAATGCGGCTCGTCATCAACTCCAGCATGTCCGGCACCATCATAAATTCGATGTTCATTCCTTCCGTGTGGCGCAACAAGTCGATCAGCCGTTCCTGTTCGTTGTGGGACAATGCGATCATTGCAGTTTGAATCCGGAGTGGGCCGATATCTCCTGCGAGATTCGTGTGCGGTCCCAAATACCGGCAGCGTTCGAGTGCCGAACCGCTTCGGGCCGCCGTTTCGGCATAATAACCGAGCACCTCATAACCGAGCGAGAGATCGGACGTGAACAGGCGGAAGATCTCTTCGGCCGTTTTGTTCGATCCGACAATCACGATCGATTGCAGTTCTTTCCGACGACGGTACAGCCACTGTTCGATGTTTAAGATTATCCAGCGTCCGGCAGTGACGGTGACAATCGATGTGCCCCATAAGAGGATAAACACACCGCGTGAAAATGAGAATTCGCGGTAGAAAAACGTGGCGCTCATCATAATCATCATGCCGATGGTGATGAGTCGGACGAGGATGAAAAATTCGTCGCTGATGTGGGTATGACGGCGTGATCCGTACAATCTCCTCGTCCGGAACACCAGCAGGAAGACCGGGATGAAGATCAAAGCGGCGTTCCGGTATCCGTCGATCGACGGAATGCCGTGCGTGACCTCGAAATATTCCGTGAGCGGGGAAAAAAAGCGGAGCCAGTACGACAACAGGAATGCCGAAACGAACGCAACGATATCCGAAAGGATGGTTGCGAGCGGTATCAGCAGGTCGTTGCGGCGCGGTTTAGTGATCGTACTCATGTCGCGGAAGCGGCCTGTTTTTTGGTGACCAAAAGTTTATCCACGCGGTTGCCGTCCATATCCATCACTTCGATCTCAAACTCCCTCCAACGGAAAATATCGCCGGCGGAGGGGATTTTTCCCATTTGATTGATGGCGAACCCGGCGAGGGTTTGATAATTTCCGGTTTCCTCTTCACTCATGGAATCGATCGCAAACAGCTCTTTAAATTCTTCGATCAGCAGCGCCCCGTCGATCAGATACGATCCGTCGCTGCGTTGAACGATATAGGGATTTTTTTTCTCCTGCACGTCAATCTCTTCTCCCACCACCGCTTTGAGAATATCGTTCAGCGTCAACAATCCCTGAATCCCACCGTACTCATCCACCAAAAAGGCGAAATGTGTTCCGGACCGTTTAAATTGTTCGATCATTTGCACCACCAGCATATTTTCCACGATGTAGAGCGGGGTGCGGAGATGTTTTTCAAAACCCGAGATCGGGCCGGAGAGCGAGGCGGAGAACAGGTCCTTCACGTGCACGACGCCGAGTACGTTGTCGATGCCCCCTTTGCAGACCGGGAAAAAGGAATGGGAGCTCTCTTTGATTTTTTTCAGATTCGTCTCTTGCGGGTCTTCCACATCCAGCCAGACGATCTCCGTCCGCGGTGTCATCAGCGCGTTCACACTTTGATCCGCCAACCGGAAGACCCGTTCGACCATCTCCTGTTCCACCTCGTTGAAGGTTCCCGCTTTGGTCCCTTCTTCCAGCATCACTTTGATCTCTTCTTCGGTGACGGCGGGCGCGGTGCTGTCTTTAATCCCGAATGCCCGGATGACGATGTTGGTGGAAAAGGTCAACAGGCGAACGATAGGGTAGAAGACGATCGACAGCGTGTGCATCGGAATGGCAATGGCGCAGGCGACCCGTTCGGGATTGCGTAATGCCAGTTGTTTAGGGATCAGTTCGCCGATGATGAGGGAGAGATACGTTATGGAAATGACGACTAGGCCCAAGCTGATCGGTTCGGCATATTCCGCCAGCAGCGGGGAGAGCACGATATATTCCGCTACCGATTCGGACAAGGTCGCACCGCCGAACGCGCCGGCAAGTATGCCGACCAGCGTAATTCCCGCCTGTACGGTGGAAAGAAAATGGTCCGGCTGATTGGCAAGGGCTAAGGCCACTTTGGCGCGATGGCTTCCTTTGTTGACGAGGTGCTGCAATCGGGGTTTGCGGGATGACACGATCGCAATTTCGGAAAGGGCAAAAATGCCGTTCACAAGAATTAACACGACGATGAAGATGATCTCAAGACCGATAGACATAGGTGATAAAATACGAACAACGCGGGAGAAATAAAAATTATAGGCAGAAATCGGCGAATTCCCCGCTCCTTCGGTGGTTTCCAATCGATACATTCCGTATTTTTGTGCACCCTTTGGACGAACACACAGGAAAACACGCATGAAGACCTACGGTCACTTTTCAGAAGATTCCCGGGAATACATCATCACCGATCCGCGCACTCCGGCGCCATGGATCAATTACATGTGGAACCATCTCGGTTATGTCGGACTGGTGAGCCACTGCGGAGGGGGGTACAGTTATTACCAGTCTCCGCGCGACAACCGGCTGACACGTTTCCGGTACAATGCACTGCCGTGGGATCAACCGGGCCGGTACATTTATGTTCGCGACAATGCCTCGCAGAAATTCTGGTCCCTCAGCTGGGGACCGACGGTGAATGAACAATACGATCACTACGAATGCCGGCACGGTCAAGGATATTCCGTGATCGTCACGGAAGCGCACGGCATCCGCGGCACGGTGACATACTTTGTGCCGCGCCGCGACCGGGCCGAAGTGTGGATGGTGAAGCTGGAAAACATCTCTGCGGCAAAAAAATCTCTCGGTGTTTTCAGTTATGCCGAACTGTTGATGGGCAATGCGCTGAACGATCTCGTCAATCAATGCAACGACAAACATTTCAGCGATGTGTATTGGAATAAGGAGGTCGAGTCCCTGTTTTGCACGCGCCGTTATTGGATGAATAACCGCGGTGTGAGTGTCAATCAACCGAACCAATCCTGGCCCTATTTCCTCATCTTCGGCACATCGCTTCCGGTGGCGGGATTTGACGGATCGAAAGACACCTTCATCGGCCGGTGGCGCGGGGACGGGAACCCCGAAGCGGTGGACCGGGGAAAATGTTTTAACACGGAGATCACCGCGGGCGATCCGTGCGCAGCGCTGCAGTCCGATCTGGTGCTGCATCCGGGCGAATCGACGGAATTTTCGGTGGTGATGGGATTGGTGGAGAAACCGTCGCTCAATTCCAACGACCGGCTCACCGCCGCCATGAAAAAACCGTTCGCCGAGGCGAAAAAACTCCTTTCCGCCTACCGTTCATTGAATCACTGCCGCGCCGAACTGGCGGCGGTAAAAGAATATTGGACGGACCATCTCTCCAGCATGCAGGTGAAAACACCGGACGATACCTTTAATACGATGATCAACGTGTGGAACCGGTACCAGACTGCCGTGACGTTCGATATGGCGCGCAACTCCGGTTACTATCACGGAGGGCTCCTCTTCGGTACCGGCATCCGCGATCAGATGCAGGATATGTGGGGACCGCTGCTCTCCGAGCCGGACCGCGTGAAGGAACGGATTAAAGAAGTGGCGAGCTACCAATTTTCCAACGGCAGTACGCTGCACAATTTTTTCCGACTGACGAAACACGGCGAGAAGACCGGACACAGCGACACGCCGCAGTGGTTGCCGGTCGGTGTGATGATGTATCTCAAAGAAACGGCGGATTTCCGCTTCCTGAAAGAAAAGGTGAAATATTACGATGCCGGCGAAGGCACGATCGAAGAACATGTCTGCCGCGCACTGGATTATGTGATCGGCGATCTCACCAAACGGAATTTACCGAAGTTCGGTCCCGGCGATTGGAACGACACGCTGGATTACGTCGGCCGCGGCGGAAAAGGGGAAACAACCTGGGGTGCCGGATTTTTATGTTACAATCTTCTCGGCGCGGTGGAACTCTTTTCGCGGCTCGGCAAACGATCGCTGGTCAAAAAATATCAGGGATGGTACGACAAAATCAAAACGGCGATGAACAAACATGCGTGGGACGGGGAATGGTACGTGCGCGGATTTAAAGACAACGGCGATGTGATCGGATCGAAGAAAAACAAAGAAGGCAAGATCTTCGTCGAACCGCAATCATGGGTCGTGCTTTCCGGTATAGCCGATGCCCGCCGGTCAGAGATCGTTCTCAACGCCGTCCAAAAACATCTCGACACCGAAAAAGGGGTGAAGATCCTTCATCCCGCATACACGAAAGTCGATACGAGTATCGGACTCGCCACCCGGTGTGTGCCGGGGAAAAAAGAGAATGCGGCGATCTTCAACCACGCTTCCAGTTGGATCGTCACCGCCGAACTCAAGCTCGGCCGCGGCGACCGGGCGTGGGAGATCTATCGGCGCATGATGCCGCCGAATTCCGGCCGCGATGCGGACGTGTTGTGGACCGAACCGTACGTCTATTCGGAATATCTCACCAGTCCCGACCACGAAACGTTCGGACAGGCGAGCCATTCCTGGCTGACCGGCTCCGCCGTATGGATGTACCGCAACGGGACGGACGGCATCATTGGATTGCA
>CAZRWF010000081.1:0-12927 GCA_964603685.1 uncultured Chitinophagaceae bacterium | reverse complement strand
TTCACCATTGTGGTGAGTATGATGGCCACAATGGAGGCACGGACGACGAAACTGCCCAGGATGTCGAGAATGACGTTCATTATTGGAACGAAAATACGTTCGTAAAAACCAGCGTATCGGAAAGATAATGCCAGTTCATGACATACACCGTTACTTTTTTGAGATGAGTACGGGATGTGGTGACCGTCAACGCAGAATCCACATAGGACACGGTGGACCACAGACGGAATCCGGTCAACCCGCCGGACGTCGCCGCGCGGATATATCCGTCGTAATCGTCCATATCGTCATATCGGGTGTTCGCATTACTGACTGACCGATAAATGGACATGGTGGATGTGATGGAATCCGGAAGCGGCACATTGTTCTGTTCGTATCCGGAGATAAAAGGAATGCCGAAGAAGGAGCTCCAGATCGGGTCAGGTCCGAGCGATCCGGAAAGGGTAAATTCTGTCGGGTCTTGTAGTCCGGCAGAAGCGGTGTCGACTTGTTCGTCGAATTTTTTCCGGGAGATCTCTTCCAACAGAGATCCGGCAAGGATCCCTGCTTGTTCAAGCGCCTCTTTTTCGTAAAAGCCGGTATCCTTATCCACCATCATCTTGTTGATGCCGACGACAGCGACGGTGAGAAGCACCAGAAAACCCGCCGTGAGCATTGTTTGACCGAGACCCATAAAAAAACTTCACTGACCTTCCGTGACACGTATCCGTTAATCTTCCGCCGTAACGGCGGTCACTTCGTCGATCGACGTGACTCCCTGTTTCAGAAGATCCAGCGCACGCTGCCGTAAAGTGATCATTCCGTTGTTCAACGCCGCTTGGCGCAGCGCTTCTTCGTTGATCGAACTCCCGGCATCGAGGATCAACTGCCGGATATCCTTGCTGAAATACAACGCTTCATGAATGGCAACGCGCCCCTTGTAGCCTTTAAAGCAATCGATACATCCGATGGGACGATAAATCGTGTTGTGGGCGATCTCCTCTTCCGTGAGGCCGAGTTTTTTCAGAACGCCGACATCGACCTCTTTGATCTTGGCCCGGCACCGCGTGCACAGTTTCCTCATTAACCGTTGAGCAACAACGATGTTGACGCTGTAGGCGATCAGGAACGGTTCGACCCCCATCTTAAACAACCGCGACAATGCGCTCGGCGCATCGTTCGTATGCAGCGTGGAGAGGGTCAAGTGACCCGTGTTGGCGAGTTTAATCGCAATTTCCGCCGTCACTTTGTCGCGCATTTCACCCACCATGACGATGTCCGGGTCGTGCCGAAGGATCGCACGTAACGCCCCCTCAAAATCCAATTTCGGATTTAACTTCACCTGCCGCGCACCTTCGATGAAATATTCCACCGGATCTTCGACCGTGATGATGTTCAACGAAGGATCCATGATCGTGCGCAATGCGGCCACGAGCGTGGTGCTTTTGCCGCTTCCGGTCGGTCCGGTCACGATAACGATCCCGTGCGGCTTTTTGATCGCCCGCTTCATCCGGTCCTCGCTGTACGGGTCGAATCCGAGTTCTTCGATCTTTTTGCCGATGGTCGGTTCCCGTAAAATACGGATGACGATCGATTCGAATTTGTTTTTCAACTCCAATCCGACGATCGGTATCACCGACAATCGAAAGCGGATGGTTTTTTTATCGATAATCAGCTGCGCAAATCCGTCCTGCGCAAGATTCCGTTCAAACCTATCAAGATTTTTTGCCCGGTCCTTGACGACCGCTGCGACCGCTTCGGAGCGCGTTTCGGTGTTCGTATACCACCGCGAAAGGCGTCCGTCCACGCGGAAAAAGAACTCCGTTACCTTCTCCGCTTTCGGATAGACGTGAATGTCGCTCGCCCCGACGCGGACGGCATCGACAAAAATGCTTTCAATGAGGGACACTAGTCCGCTCCGGCTGATCTCCTCATCGATCTCCTGTTCGAACCGTTCCCCTTCCTCCTCCTCGTCCTGAATGAAACCCCCTTCCCGCAATTCCGATTCACGGTCCTTGTAAATCGCCTTATCGATGCTGACACGATTCCAAATTTCATCCCACTGCGACAGGGGTACGTAACAAATCTCGAATTTTTTGTTTTCGAAGGACTTGGCGATCTTATAGATGCCGGAGTTCGTCGGATCGGGCGTAACGATCAGCAGCCGCCCTTCGCGTTCTTTATCAATCTTATACGGCAGGACCTTGTTCTCCACCGCTTGTTCACGCAAATATAAGGGAAGCGTTTGGAGCTCTTTGCGGATGAAGGTCAACACCCCCTCATCGGTGGAATCCTTCGAAATGTCCAACACACGGAACGTATAAAATTGCGCCGCCTCCGCGAACAACAGATCGCGGTTCACTTTAAATTGATCGGCAAGGATGTGCAGAAGTTGATTGCGGGATTTTGTGCCGTCTTTGCTCAGCACCTCTTCCGCCTTCCGCAGCGTCTGCTCTTCGACGATCCCCTTTTCCAGCAGGACGGACGTCAAAGATTTTTTAATACTCGGACCTTGTTGAACGGACATACGGGAATCACTCCGTGAAATTAAGATCACATGGTAGGTTCGATGTTCAGAGACGCCGTTTCGGTGGACAACACCGTCAAAAAGACCAGCGCGCCCATGATCACCATGGTGATGACGATTTCAATGAAACTCATCAGATTTTTCATGGCGAATTGATTTTCCAACTGGTAATAATCCGCGACCTGCAATGCCGTATCTTTCACGGCGCCGGTTTCGGAAGCGGTGCTGAACCGGGAAATGAACACATCGGGGAAAAAATCCGCCGCCGCGAGCGCTTTGCTCAGATCGGTTCCGTACTTCAACATGGTCGGTATCGTGACGGTTTTAATGCGATGCGACAGATACACATTCCCGCTCGCTTCCGCCGCCATCTGAATCGCTTCCACATTTTCGCTGGACGACGTGTACATGATGCCGAGGACGCGGCAAAAGATCTCCGTACTGGTGTTCCGGAGAATATTTCCGGCGTACGGAATTTTGATAATCAATTGATCGCGCAATAATTTCCCCCGGTCCGTCAGCAAAAATCCATATCCGCCCCCCAACAGCACGACGGCGAGTGCGGTCATCCACCCGTAGTTGGACTTGAGCACTTCGCTGAATTCCATGGTGGCCTGGGTCAACGGCGGCGTGGTTTCCATGACGGGGCCGAGCATCTCCATCATTTGCGGAACGAGGAAAACGGAATAAAAGACGATGGCACCGAGCACCGTCACCGAAGTGATCGCCGGCATGATCATGGCGCTGACAAGACTTTTTTTGAATTCCGCCTGCCGTTCCACCAGTTGCGCCACACTTTTAAAGATGGAGGTCATTTCACCGCTTTTCGATGCGATCCCGAGCATCAACGCCACGTGCGGTCCGAACACTTTCCCCTGCTTCGCAAAGGCATCGCGCGAATCGACGCCGTTTTTGAGATCCAAAATGATGTTGCGGAGCGCCCCTTTGAGAAACTTATCCTTCGTGTTGTTTGCCATGATCTGAAGGACTTCGCTGTACGGCAGTTTCTGTTCGAGCAATCGGGCGCTGGTGGTGACAAAACTGACGATCTCGCTCGTGGCAGCCCGCATTTGAAATTCATAATGCCGGCGCACATAATTGATTTCAAATCCGAGACGGACGAGATTTTTCTTTACTTCGTCTGCGGTGTACGCGTTTTGAAACCCTTCGATTGTCTTGGAACCTTTTTTGACACTGTACCGGTACACATTCTTTTGGCGGTAGACGGAAGGAGCTTTTTTCTTCACGTCCGCCGCCGGCGATCCCGTTTTCCCAAAACGGAAAAGGGTGCCGAACTTTGACGGTTCAACCCTGCTTTTTTGCGGCGATATTCTGGGTTTTTCTGCCATGCCGTAAAGTACGAAATTTGGAAATCAATCCATAGCCGTACGGTATGAGAAATCACTTATGGGGAGAAGAAACAAAAAATCCCGCGGGAAACGGGATTTTCTGCTCCGGATACCTTCGACGGGCGTTCGGTCAATTCATGTGCGGCGTAATTTTGTCCACCAGCGACCGTTTCGGCATCGCGCCGACGATCTGGTCCACCACTTTTCCCCCTTTGAAGACAAGCAAGGTCGGAATGCTGCGAATGCCGTATTGCATCGAAATTTGCGGATTGGCGTCAACATCCAGCTTTCCGAACTTCATCTTTCCGTTATATTCCGTCGCCAATTCTTCTACGATCGGCGCGATCATTTTGCACGGACCGCACCAGGTAGCCCAAAAATCGACCAACACCGGTGTGGAGGAGTCCAACACTTCGTTCTTAAAATTTCCATCGGTTACTTCAACTGGCTTCATGATATTTCTCCTATTATGAAAGTTTGATCGCGTGTTTTCCGAGAAGCTCCTGCACGCTTTCGATAAATTCCGTTGTCGGATGAACGGTATACTTCCGTGAAACGAACACCTGCTGTTTTTCGAATTCCTTCCCTACAACGTTGAAATAACATCCGCAGTTCCCGCGGTTCTTTTCCAGCAGTTCTTTCAACCGTCCGAGCGTAATATCGGTAACTTCATCCGCATTGAGCAAGAAAAATATCTTCTTCGCATATTTTTCCCGCACAGCGTCCATCGGCATCACTTCATCCACGATGATTTTGATCACTTCGCCGCTCACTTCCCCTTTCCCTTCGACGAGGACCATCTTTTCTTCCTCCATCAATTCCGCATTCTTCTTAAAAACGCTGGAAAAGATGACACATTCCGCTTTACCCGTAAAATCTTCGATGGTGATGAAGGCCATCGTATTCCCTTTTTTATCGATCTTCTTCTTCACGCTGGTGATGATGCCGCCGGCCTTCACCGTGCCGTTTTTCATTCCCTCCACATCGCCCAGATGCACCGTCGCAAAAGCGTTGATTTCCTTTTCGTATTTCAGGAGCGGATGCCCCGACACGTAAAATCCCAACACTTCTTTTTCCCGAGTCAGTTTCTCCTGGTCCTTCCACGGGGGAATGGCCGGCAATTGCGGCTCGACATTCACTTTTATTCCCGACGACGCGACGCCGCCGAACAGACTGTCTTGTCCCCGCTGCTGCTGTTCTTGCGCTCCGGCGGCGGATTGAATCATCTGTTCGACCGCCTTAAACATCTGCGCGCGATGTTTGTTGATGCCGTCGAAGGCACCGGAGAGGACAAGTCCTTCGATCGTCTTTTTGTTGCAGGTGCGGAGGTCCACCTTCATGCAAAAATCATAGAGCGAAACAAACTTCCCTTTTTCCTGACGCGCTCGAACGATGGCATCCACCGCGTTGACGCCGACATTTTTGATTGCAGCCAGTCCGAACCGGATCCCCGAAGGAGTGACGGTAAAATCGCGTTCGCTTTCATTCACGTCGGGCGGAAGGACCGGGATCCCCAATTTGCGGCAGTCGTCGATGAACAATACGATCTTATCCGTATTGTTGATTTCGGAAGTGAGCGTGGCCGCCATATATTCGGCGGGATAATGCGCCTTCAGATACGCAGTTTGGTACGCCACGACCGAGTAGGCGACGGAGTGGGATTTGTTGAATCCGTAACTGGCGAATTTTTCGATCAAATCGAAGATTTCACCCGACAATTTTGCGGACAAAGAACTGGCGCGTTGGGCGCCGTCGATGAACTCGGCCTTGAGTTCATCCATGATCTTTTTGTCTTTCTTCCCCATCGCCCGCCGCATGAGATCGGATTTCGCCAGGGTGAATCCGGCGATATCGGAGGCAATGCGCATCACTTGTTCCTGATACACGATCACGCCGTATGTTTCTTTCAGGATCGGCTCCATCTTCGGATGAAGATATTCGATCTTCGCCTGACCGTGTTTCCGCTTGATGAAATCGCCGATATTTTCCATCGGTCCGGGCCGGTAGAGCGCGTTCATGGCGGTGAGATCGCTGATCGAATTCGGCTTCAGTTTACGGAGCCAATCCTGCATGCCTGAACTTTCGAATTGGAACACTGCCACGGTCTGCCCTTTACCAAACAGATCGAACGTTTTGTGATCATCTTCCGGTATGGCGTCGATATCGATCGTGACGCCGTGATTTTTGCGGATCAATTCCAAGGCATTTTCAATTACCGTCAACGTCCGCAATCCGAGAAAATCCATCTTCAACAGACCGGCATCTTCGAGATCCTTCATGGTGAACTGCGTCATCAGTTCCGTAGAAGGGGTCTTGTACATCGGCACCAGATCGCTCAACGGCTCGGGAGAAATTACGACGCCGGCAGCGTGCATGCCGGCATTCCTGTTCATCCCTTCAAGCACTTTGGCGACATCGAACATCTGCTGAATTTTCGGATCGGCATTCTCCTTAAACGGTTTCATGTCCGGCAGCGTGTCGAGGGCCTCTTGAATCGGCATCACTTTACCGAGAATGGTGGGAATCTGCTTCGTGATCGTTTCAACGGTCTGCAGCGGAATACCGAGCACCCGCGCGACATCTTTCAGCACCGCTTTGGACGATAACGTTCCGAACGTGATGATCTGTGCGACATTCTCTTCCCCGTACTTTTCCCGAACATAGCGGATGACAATATCCCGTTTCCAATCCGAAAAATCGACGTCGATATCGGGCATGGAAACGCGATCCGGATTGAGAAAACGTTCGAACAGAAGATCGTATTTCAACGGATCAACGTTGGTAATTTGCGTGGCATACGCGACGATGCTGCCGGCAGCGCTCCCGCGCCCGGGACCGACCATCACGCCGCGTTCCCGCGCTGCTTTGATAAAATCCGCAACGATGAGAAAATACCCCGCATATCCCATCCGGTTGATTACCGAGATCTCGTGGCGCAGGCGTGCTTCGATTTCCGGTGTGACAACCGAATACCGTTTTCTCACTCCCTCCCACGACAACTTTTCCAGATACTCTTCCAGCGTCGACACGCCGGCATCGGGAGGAATCGGGAACTTCGGCATCTTGTTTTTTCCGAGTTCCAGATCGAGATGGCATTTGTCGGCGATCTCAAGTGTGGAGGCTATCGCTTCGGGATATTCCTTAAAGAGCTCGCACATCTCCTGCGAGGATTTGAAATAAATCTGGTCGGTGCCGTATCGCAAATTGGTGATATCCGGAGCATCATTGGCGCTCGCTTCCGGGATCAACAACATGATATTGTGCGCGATGGCGTGTTCGCGCTTGATATAATGACTGTCGTTCGTGGCGACCAATTTGATGCCGAGTTCCGCGGCGAGTTTCGGCATGTCGCGAAGGACGATTTTCTCCGCGGGGATGCCGTGATCCTGAATCTCGAGATAAAAATCGTCGCCAAACAGCGTTCGGTACATTCCGGCGATTTCTTTCGCCTCTTCATACTCGCCGTTGATGAGAGGATTTGCCACCACACCACCGGCACAAGCCGAAAGGCAAATCAATCCCTCGTGATGCCGGGAGAGGAGTTCGAAGTCGATGCGCGGTTTGTAGTAGTACCCTTCCGTGTGGCCGAGTGTGACCAGTTTGATGAGGTTTTTGTATCCGGTAAAATTTTTGCAGAGCAGGATGAGATGGTGATAATCGCGTTTTTTCCGTTGTTTCCCGTCCGATACGAGAAGATCATTCCCTTCATCCTTCTCTTTGGATTTGGTGAGGCGGCTTCCTTTGGTGAGAATGTAGACTTCGCAGCCGATGATCGGCTTGATATTTTTTTTCTTCGCCTTCTTGTAAAACTCAATGGCGCCGAACATCACGCCATGATCCGTTAACGCCACCGCAGGCATATTGTTGTCCGCAGCCGCCTTAACGAGTGTTTCCACCGTTGCGGCGCCGTCCAACAGCGAATAATGGGTATGATTATGAAGATGAATAAATTGCGACATGAAAGTACGGTCGAAGGAATAACAACGATCTCCCGGTGACGCACGGACGGTGCGCCCCGGCCGGTTACGATCGGACGAACGATACGACGGCGGAAACCGCGTCGGCGGAAGCGACGGTCCGGCGTTCGCCGGTTCTCCGTTCTTTGAGTTCGATCAAACCGTTTTTCAAGTTTTTTTCTCCGACGATCACCTGTAACGGCATTCCCAGAAGATCGGCGTCCTTAAACTTAAATCCGGCACTGGCATCCGTCCGGTCATCGAACAAAACGCTGATCCCCTGACGGCGCAGTTCCGCATACAGCTCTTCGGAGCGTTTTTTTGCCTCTTCGGAATTCATGGTCACACAAATCAGGTGGACGTCGTACGGTGCAATCGATTTTCCCCAGGTGATGCCGAACTCATCATGATGCTGTTCGATATGGCAGGCGATGATCCGCTCGACGCCGATGCCGTAACTCCCCATGATGATCGGATTTTCCTTCCCTTGTTCATCGAGAAAATTCGCTTTCATGGCGACGGAATATTTCGTCCCGAGTTTGAAAATATGTCCCACTTCGATCCCTTTAACGATCCGGATCGTTCCTTTGCCGTCGGGCGTCGGCTCGCCTGCCTCCACCATCCGGAAATCGTGAAATGACCGCACGCGCACATCCCGGTCAAGATCCACGTTGATCAAATGATAATCGTTTTTATTAGCGCCGCAGACAAGTCCGTTGGCATGCTCCAACCGGCGGTCTGCGACGATCGTCAATTTCGATTCCAGTCCCACCGGACCGATCGAGCCGGCATCCGCGCCCGTCAGCGAGAGCAATTCCTCCGGTTGCGCAGGCCGGATGTCCTGTCCGAACACCGCATGCAGTTTTGATTCGTTCAATTGATCGTTTCCGAGCATCAATACCAAAACCGCCTCTTTCCCGTTGATAAAAACGAGCGATTTTGCGCAGCGGTTCACCGGAATTTTCAGGAACGCGGCAACGTCGTCAATCGATCGGCATTGCGGCGTATGCACTTCCGCCGGAAGTGCATTCTCCGGCACTCTGCCGGCGGCCGGAACTGCCGATGAGGCGATCTCCACATTTGCGGCATAACCCGTTTCGGAACAGACGGCGAGATTGTCTTCACCGGCGCTGGATTCCACCATAAACTCCTGCGATCCGCTTCCGCCCATCGCCCCGCTCGACGCACCGACGATATGAAACGAAAGACCGCAACGGGTGTAGATTTTTTTATATGCTTCCGCATGCAGCGCATAACTGCGATCCAGTCCCTCCACCGTCGCATCCATACTGTACGAATCTTTCATCGTAAATTGCCGGCCGCGCAGTACGCCGGATTTCGGCCGGGGCTCATTCCGGAATTTTGTTTGAATCTGATACCAAATCTGCGGCATCTCTTTGTACGATTTGACGTGATTCTTCGCAATCGCCGTGATCACCTCTTCGTGCGTCGGCGCGAGCACCATCGGACGGTTTTTTACGTGAAACATGATGTCGCCGAACGCTTTCACGCGGTCGGTCTCTTCCCACAGTTCGATCGGATTCAGCGCCGGCAGGTGGAATTCCTGTCCGCCGATGGCGTCCATCTCTTCCCGGATGATCTGCATGACTTTTTTCATCACGGCATAACCGATCGGGAGGAAAGAAAAAACTCCGGCCGCAAGCTGACGCATCAATCCGGCGCGGATCATCAACTGGTGGCTGGGAATAACGGCGTCGGAGGGAACCTCTTTGACGGTCGGCAGAAAACCTTGGGAAAAACGCATGTCGGATACTTTTTATGAGAATTCGGTGAACGGAACGAATGTTAGTGTTCTCGCGCAGACTCGAACTGCGATTAGAGGTTTAGGAAACCTCGGTTCTATCCAGTTGAACTACGAGAACAACGCCGTAAGGTACGAAAAACGGGAGAGAATTAAAAGATGAGGGGTCAGGTTTTTGCCGCTGCCAACAGCGCATTGATCTTCTTTCCGCGCCGGTATCCGATAATCCCTTGCGCCGGTCCGATCAGCCAGTAGGCCATGCCTGAATAGAACGACGCAAACGGACCGCCGATCACGACAATGGCGATCGAAATTATTCCAATGGCACAATTTGCACAATGCGCGGTCATCTCCCCTTTGGTGTAGATCAATTCTGTCTCGGTCAATTCCAACCGGTGTCGCAGCCGGTAGGCATGCAGATACAGAAAGAAATATATTCCGTAGATGATGACAAAACCCAATCCGTAGATGATCATCATGGACGCCCACTGATCGTTTTCGATCGCACGCATCACCATACCGTTCTCCATCATCACATTGATCGATTGACCGGAGAACATTTTGATCAACACCGTGGCGAGGAATTTCAGCGGATAGACGTAAAAAACGATCACGAACAGCAACAGGAAATTCATGATGAGCACGAACAGGTCGTTGAGTCCGAAGCGGCGGAAAAACTGATAGTGATCGTACCACACGACGACGAACAACGCAAAAGTGGCGGCAAACACGACAAATCCGGAGAGGGTCTCTTGCAGTTGAGTGAAGGTTTTCGGAACATCGAGCGAGATCACCAACAGGGTGAGCGCAAAACCGAACACATTGTCGCTGAATCCTTCAATACGGGAGATTTCCCCTCCGCGCCAGCGGAATCCCGGTTCTTCACCCAATGATGTTTTTGCGATCGATGATCGGAGCACAGTTCGCCTTTACCTTTGTGGAAAAAATCGACGTTTCACAAATGCGCCGGCCGCACCGCCGACGCTGTAGAGTATCCCGAAAATTCCGAACACAATCAACCCCAGCGGAAACATCGACCCCACCTCACCCGCCATCACCATCATCACCACCGGTTGAAGCGACACAGAGGCCAATCCACGAAGAATTAAACGATGAGGATCAACAAAAGCGGAAAGACAATTAATCAGCAGCATCAACGGGAATCCGATACTCCAAAAAATATCGGAATCCCACGGTTCCCGGCGGTCTGATGCCCAAGAAATTCCCAGCCAGACAAGCGCACCGGCTGCCGCCGTTACCGCAAAATTGATGCGGGAGCGGGAAACGGACATTATTTCACCAGCATCATTCGGCGGACGGAGGTGTCCGTGCCGGATGTTAACGAAAGAAGATACATGCCGGAAGAGAACTCCGCGGCATCCCAGAGCACGGAATATGTGCCGGCCGGAATCACCTCATCGACCAGCGACACCATCTCCCGCCCCAAAAGATCAAAGACTTTCAGCGTTGTTTTCCCTTCGCGAGGAACGGAAAACCGGATGGTGGTGGAAGGATTGAACGGATTCGGATAGTTCTGTTCCAGAGAAAAGATCTTCGGAGCCATATCGGTGCCGTGCACGGAGGTTGGCGACCGTTGTGTGCGGAAGGACAACGTGTAGGCATCGCCGCCGATGGAATCTTTATTGCCGTCGATGGACATATTGTAGATCGATTTTGCACCGGAGCCGATCGTGACGGTGTAGTGTGTTTGATATGCCAACGCGCCGGAAACCGGTTTCCACAACAGCGTATTGTTTGGAAGTCCGCTCGTCGTCCAGGTGAACGTGCCGCTGACTGATGGTGCAATTTGGAATGCGGCTCGCACCGATGCGGTATCCATCGATTCCGAAAAACGGATGCCGACATTCTGCGTGACGATAAAATTCGTATCATTCTGCGCCGGCTGGGTCAATTGTACATTCGGCGGTAATGATACTGTTTGGAACGTCATCGTCAGCGGTTTTGATGCGACATTGGAAGAGACGGTCGTATTATCCACGAATACCGTCGGCTGCGGTGTATTTCCCAATCCCGCCAGAGTGACCGTGTAGGAGGTGCGAAATGCGAACGGATTTTTCGGCGTAAAGGTCATGACGGTATTTTCCGGATTCCATGTGATAACACCTTCCGCCGTCGGCACGATGGAAAAGGCCGACCGAACAGCCGCAGTATCCATCACTTTCATAAACGTGAATACTACCGGCGCCGTTCGCGAGACTGACGTGGCGTTGTTCGCCGGTGACGATGTGGCGATCCTGCCGGTAGCGTTTAATGTGACGCTTACCGTATCCTTGGGAAATCCGTTCGTTTCATAAACCACTTTATAATTTCCGGGCGGAAGAGAGTCGAACAGATAAAATCCGTTGTTAAAGTTGTCGCCGGTGTACACTTTGTTGTTCGGCAATAAACGGACAGAGATGTTATTGATCGGAACGCCGGAGGATTTTTGCGATCCGATGATCATACCCAGCGTATCGAAGGGAACCTTAAAATATTCCGCGAAGCCGTTCAGAATGCCGTACGCTTCCGTTTTGCGGTAATCATTGTTCAAAAGCCGCCGCGTTTCTGCCGGCACGTCGTGGAACGATCCTTCCGAAAGCTGACCGGGCATGGTGAGTCCGTTCAAGACGCCGAGATTAAATCCGCCGTTCGGTCCGCCGTAAAATGTATAGTCCTTATAGACGCCGGGGTACCCTGCGATATTTCCGCCGGATGCGGATGTGCGGAGTTTGGAACGGATCTGGTTGTAGATATAACTGGACATATCCACCGCCTGCGGGAACGCCGGCAATCGGGTGGAGATCAATTCTTTCAGCAACACCATCGTATAATTTCCGCCGCCGGCATTACTGTGAATCGAATGGAACCAGTGGACGTTATTGGCGTTGGCGAATTGCCAGCGGGCGGACAACGACGGTTCCTGACTGTCGTCCGGATAGGTATTCGTTTCGCGCGTCATAAAAACGGTGGCGCCGCGCTGCTGCAGGAGCGGCCGCAGCCAGAGTGCTTTCCGGAAATTCCCTTCCGACTCCCAAAAAACATTCCCGGGATCCGGTTCGATCCGGCGGTCATTCGCGGCATTATTCCCTCCGTGGCCAGGATCGATACAAATTTTTATCCCGGAAAAACTGTTGGGCTGTGCGGTTAATGACTGAAAAAAAACAATACTAACAACGAGCAGAACCTTGTTCATGTTACCGGCCCTCTCCGTAAGTAAGTGTGAACACTTCCCCCGCAGCCGTCGAAAAAACGATCTCATCTTTCGCCGGAGAACAATCGGGAAACAGAGCAATGCCGTTGAATGATCCGGTCAAATTCACTTTCTCCCACGACGCCGTGGACACCGCAATAATA
>CAZRWF010000080.1:0-13127 GCA_964603685.1 uncultured Chitinophagaceae bacterium | reverse complement strand
CGTGCTGTTGGTGCTTGTTCTCTTCGGCGGCGAAGTGAACCGCGGATTTGCGTTTACGTTTTTCATCGGAACGATCCTCGGAACGTATTCGTCCATCTACGTCGCCAGTGCGTTGGTGCTCGACATTACGCAACGTAAATTGAAGAAAAAATAACGGCGTTCTTCATCCGTCATTCCGCCGCCGGTTGCCGGCAGCGGAATGATACAACCAGAGCGGGAATCGTATGAAATTCTCCACGAAAGAATTGAACTCCGTCACCGTCGTCAAGATGGAAGGAAACATGCTCGGCGGCCCGGAAGCGTCGGAACTGAACAGCGCACTGCATAAGCTGCTCGATGCGAAAAAGAAGTTTATCGTCGTCGATCTCGGCGGCGTATCGCTGATGAACAGTTCGGGACTCGGCATGCTCATCGGCGCGGTGACGACGATGCGCAACGCCGGCGGGAATTTGAAGGTTGCGTCGGCGTCGGAAAAGGTCGCGCAGGTGTTTAAGATGACGAAAGTGAGCCACGTGATCGAACTCCATGATACCGTCAAAAGCGCCGTGGAGAGCTTCAAATAAACGAACGACAATTACGGTACAATAAAAAAGGGGCTGATGCCCCTTTTTTATTGTCGTTCAGTATAACATTTCAGAAGACCGTTACCTTCACGATCGTGTCGCCGACAACAATCGTGTCAACCACCGCCGCATCATTCGTCCACGCAAAGATGGTATACCGGTAGTCCAAATGCGGCGTCGGTGTATGGGTCACGAACCATTGCGATCCTTCCGTGTCCTTCCCCGCGCTTGCCATTCCAACCGCGCCGGTACGATACAGGACATCCGGATGTACCTCCGTCCGAATGGCATAGTTCGGACCGCCGCTTCCGTTTCCGAGCGGATCGCCCCCTTGGATGACAAAATTCCCGACAACCCGGTGAAACGGCAACCCGTCATAGAATTTTTTCTGCGCGAGGAGGATAAAGTTGAGCACGCTGAACGGCGCCCCGTTCTTTTCAAATCGCACCGATATTTTCCCTTTGTTCGTCACGATCTCCGCCCCTTCATACCGGTCCAACAGCACAAGATCGGAAAGTTTGTAGAATGGGGAGATCGTCACCGCTGTTTCGGCCGAACGGTCTTCCGGTTCTTCTCCCGTCACCGCCGTGAACGCTTTTTCCGCCGCCGTACGGATCACCTTCTCCTTTTCCGCCATTCCGGAGCGGATCGCCGGCAGGGCGGTCGAATCGCCGATCTGCGAAAAGACATTCAACAATTCCACCATCGGTTCCAGATCGACCTCCGCTTTCATCGCACGATAGGCATCGATCAACGCGGAGAGATAAATGGATCGGATCGCGGTCGAAAAAGCCGTATCCTGAAACGCCGTTGCGGCGGTATATGACACTCCGGCATCCTTCTTTTGAAATGCCAACACCGCCGTTTTGAGAAAATCTTTTTTGATATTCTCCTCCGATCGGAGCGCGATCCGTTGGTACGATTCCAGTCCTGCGATGGTTACCAACGAATGCGGCGAACGGGCAATCGCTTCCTTGATCACCGGTATGGCGGCGGCCGAACCGGTCGCACCGTACGCGCGGACCCGTTGTGCGGCGGTAAAATGTTTTTCGGAAGACCATCCGCCGATCAACGGCATCGCCCGTTCTCCCATTTTTGCGGCGATCACTTTCAGGAGTTCGTCGCGAACGGAGCCGGGAAGTGTGTTCTTACGGAACAGCGAAAGAATGGCGGTGCTGTCGCGAAACGATTTGTCCCCTTCGGAAAGTGAAACATAGGCCTCGATGGCGGCCAACGCGACATGTTCGTTCGGATCCGAAAGTCGTGCGATTACCACCCGGCGTGCTTCCGGTTTTTTCCGGACAGCACGGAGCGCATTTACCCGCACGCGCCAATCCTTGTCCCGTTGCGCCGAGACCAACAAGCGTTGGAGGGTCGTTTTATCCTGCAGCGAACCGAGCAGTGTTGCGCTCCACATGCGGATTTCCGGCGAACGGTGCGCCAATTGCGAACGAAGTTGTTCCCCGGCGGATGCGGTTACCGAAGTATCGTTGATGCGCAACAGCGCATACGTGGCATTCCAGACGCTTTCGTTCTCCGATAACAGCGGAACGAGATATTTCGTCGCCGAAGTCTCTTTGATCCTCCGGTTTGCGAACCGGTAAATGGAACGGGCGACGTGCGGCCTCCATGAACGCTGATAGTGTTCCGACTGCGCGATGAGTTTTTTCAGGTCTTCTGACGTTCCGCACAGTCCGATCGCATTCAATAATTCCGCAACATTACGCTCCTCCCGCTCCACGGCAAGCCGCCGAACGAGCAGTCCGGGGCCGCGGGGATGACCGAGCATTCCCATCGCAAAGGCCGCCATACGGCGAACCGACGGCCGATCATCGGACAGGGCTTCGCCGACAACATCCACGAATGCCGTGTCTTGAATATTGGCGATGGCCAAAAGGGCCAATTCTCTCTCCCGTTCGACCGGAGACCGGAGGAACGAAGAAAGTTCGGAACGGAATCCCGCCCGTTGATCCTGCAGCAGCAAAATCGCCGTTTCGTTCGGTGTTTGGGCGAACAACGGCACTGCAAGGAAGATCCAAATCATTGTAATTTTCATCATACCGGTAGTTGAAAGAGCCGAATGGCGTTGTGGGAAGTTTTTTCGGCGACGGTCTCCAACGGAAGACCCGTACACTCCGATATTTTTTGAGCGATCAACGGAACATATCCCGGTTCATTCCTTTTTCCGCGGTGCGGCACCGGCGCCAAAAACGGCGCATCCGTTTCGATGAGAACGTTGTCCAATCCGATTTGCGCAACCACGTCCGGCATCTCCGATTTTTTGAATGTGATCGGACCGGGAAACGAGACCATTACCCGCTCCTGCATCAACCGTCCCGCTTGTTCCGCCGTGCCGGTAAAACAATGGAACACACCGCGGTATTTTCCCGCACACCATTCGCGATGGCGTGCGCAATGGTCGAGAACCATGCGGATCGTCTCTTCCACCGAGTCGCGGGTGTGGACGATAATCGGAAGATTCGTTGTCACGGCCAATTCCAATTGCCGGGAAAAAACCGCCGCTTGCACGTCGCGGGGGGTCGTGTCGTAAAAAAAATCCATCCCGATCTCGCCGATCGCCACCACTTTCGGGTGCGACGACAATTCTTCGATGATCCTCAGCCGTTCGTCCGAATATTCATTGGCATCAAGGGGGTGAAATCCGACCGCCGCAAAGATAGAAGGATACCGGTCCGCAAGCTCCACCGCACGGCGGGCCGTTTCGTGATTGGTCGCCGGTACGATGAAATATTCCACTCCCGCTCGGCGTGCCCGTTCGATCACATCCGGCAGATCGTCCGCAAAATCTTCGTAAAAAAGATGACAATGGGAATCAATATACATACTTATACCACAGATATTTTCCGGAGGTCTTCTTCCAAAAAGAAAACATGGTCGCACCGCCGAAGATCTGGATCCGCCGGATTTTTAACAGGTTCGCCCAGATATTTCTCCGGCCGTCGTCCATCGCAACGCCGAACCGGTATCCCGCCGCTGCGGCCAGGTTCCGGATTTTTTCGTTCACGAATCCATGGGGATAGGCAAACGACAATACCGTCTGCCGGATCGCTCGTTCGATCTCTTCTTTGGATGCGGCCACTTCTCGTTTCAGTTCGGAATCCGAAATCAAATTCATCTTCGGCCGGGAATATGATGCGGAGCCGATCTCATGCCCCGCGTCGGCGATTTTCCGCGCCTGTTCGAAGGTGAGCGGGTCCGCACCGCCGTTCAGCATAAAATTGGTCTGCAGGAAAAAAACACCGGTATATCCGAATTGTTCCATCAGCGGAAGAACATTCCGAAAATTATCACCGTACGCATCGAAAGTGATGATCACCGGCTTGTCCGGCATCGGCCGGCGGCAATCGGCTATCTCTCCGAGAGCGGCGAAGGTGAGCGGCGTGAAAGAATGATCGCGAAAAAATTGAAATTGCCGCTGCAATGCATCGCGGCTGATCACTTTTTCCTTCCCTTCCGCGGCCGGGGTGATCGTTGCGCCGGTGAACGTCGCAGCAACGGTCCGCAGCCGGTACCGCAGCCCGGTCCGCTCGGCATCGATCGGATTTATCGCGATCTCCCTGCGATACGTTTCATCGTCCACCACACGTTCATAGGCGAGCACGGGAATTTCGTCGATCCCTCTTTTTTTTGCGATCGCCTCCGCATACACCAGATTCAACTGCGCCGCGACGGCAGAAATCTCGAACTGTTCTTCAATAAACCGGCGTCCCCATTCGGCAGAAAAGGAATCCGGACGTTCGAGCACCTGAACGATCGCCGCTACCGACCGTTCAACATTAATCGGACGGCGTGCGTCGAGATCGCCGAAATTGGTGACGAGCGCTTCCTGTTTCGTCTCTTCGGAAAGGATGCCGACATCATTTGATTCACCGATCGCCACCACGGGTGAACCGCACGCCAGCGCCTCCATCGCTACGCGGCCGGAGCCGACAATGAGATCGGACGAACGGTAGACCGATTCGACATCGTTGGAAAAACCTTTGGCAATAATCAGCTCCGTGCCGACCTTCTGGTTTGTCTCCGCAATGGCGGGTAAAATTTTGCTCTTTTCGCTCATTCCGCCGATGATGTGAAACTCCACGTTCGGGTATCGGCGGTAAATCTCCGGAAAAATTTTTTCGACGATCACCAGCAGCGTATCGCCTTTAAATCCGGACAACCGCCCGACGAACGATACGATCTTCTTTTCCCGTTTCGGCGGCGAATGTTTCCGGAATTCCCATTTCGAAAGATCGATCCCATTGTGCACCAATGCCAGCGTATCGAGCGAATACTTAAGGTCATGATTCAAATGATCGTAGATCGATTTGCAGACCGCCACTCGTTTTTCGCCGTACACCGAGAACATACGGGAGGAGAAGTGGAGATGCTGCCGGCCGTGGATGGAAGAGACCAGCGGAACCTTTCCTTTTCGCGTGGCAACGTACGACACCCAGCTGGCGGCGCGGGAATGAGCATGAACGAGATCGACCTGCTTCTCTCGGATGAATGTTCGGAGAAACCGGACGTTCGAAATGCGTTGTGCGAGGTCCCGTTTGCCGATCGGAGCGGCGATCACCGACGCTTTGGTCGCAGTATAAAAATTGTCGGAAATGATATACACCGTATGCCCTGCGGCGATTTGCGTGTCGGCAAGCGTCGCGGCGAACGTTTCGGCACCGGTCACTTCAAATTGCGACAACACATGAAGAATGGTCACAAGATCGCCCCTTCCACCGAAAGGACAAGGTGCCGCGGCGGCGACATGTTGCCGATCAATTCCGCATATCGGTAACCGAAAATATTGTTCACATTCAGCGTTAATCGGGCCGGCAGGGGGAGCACCCTTTCATCGAGATGAAAACGGAGATCGACGACATGGATCGGCGTGCGCTGGCTGCCGTTTTTGATCGGTGCAAGGTCCACCAATTTGTCGTCGATCTCTTCGATTCTGCTCACAAAACGATAGTCCGCCCCGGCACCGAATGATTCCCAGCGGACGATGGAATTAATTCCCGCGATATGCCGCGGCCGGAACCGGAGGAATTTTTTCGAATGAATATCGATCGCCCAATTATAATTGTAATGGCCCTCCAGTGAGAGCGCGCCGTCGAAATGCTGTGTGACCAAGCCCAGTTCCCATCCCTGGATCCGGGCTTGCGTGATGTTCTTAAAATTAACGGTAACGGCGTTCCGAGAAACATCTGCCTCCACATTCGGCTCGATCAATCCGTCGAAGTCACTGTGAAAAAGGGCCGCCTCCAGATGGATGTTCGGCTGCACATCGAACGATCCGCTGAGCTCGTACGTCCAACTCCGCTCCGGTGCGAGGCCGATGCTGGGAACAACGATTGCTGCACTGCCGGTGTTCGCGGTGGAGGTGTACAATTCTCCGATCGACGGCGCGCGAAATCCTCTTCCGGCCGACAACCGGAGCGTGGAACCTTCGCCAGCCGAATAGCGCATTCCGAATTTCGGACTCACCATGGACTGCGCGGGAAGACCCACCACTTGCTGCCGGTCAAAACGTGCGCCGGCGATGGCCGAAAATTGCTGGTCCAACAAATGTTCGTGCTGCAGATAGATCGCACCGCCGCGTCCGTCGTGCCGTCCGAAAATATTGGCACGCACCCGTTCCGCATTCCCCACCGCTCCGAACGTAAAAATGTTCCTGTCATCAAACGTATACGTTCCCTGCACATCGGCGACGAAGGCATCGGAGATCGACCCATCCATCCGGGTGTTCTTCAGACTGTCGCGATACCAATTCCCGCGGAAGTGAACCGCTTTCGCTTCATAATAGAACCGGTCGTTCACATAATGCGTAAACGTGGCGGAATTGTTGAAGCGGAGCGATGATACCATGATGTTGCGCTGCGCGTCGGCGGGACGAAGGGCATTTTTCAAATCTTTCCACCACAAAAAATCACCGCGGTATTGTTGAAAAAGATTCGCGGAGTACGTGAACGATTGTGAGGGAGAAAGGATGTATTTTAATTTCAGGTACGCACCGTATTTCCGGATCCAATCCTGCTCTCTATAACCGTCGTCCGAATGGCGCTGGACGGACGCCGTGATCCCGACTGCTTCCGCGGTGGTCGAAAATCCGACCCGCTGGCCGTTGATCCAGCGCGGAACATCGCTCCATTTCCATTCCGCGAACGCCGGTTCGTCGTACATGCCGCCGTACATCTTCCACCACACGGCCGGCGTTTCGGACGCCTGCTTCGTCAACACATTCACCACCCCTCCGAGCGCTCCCGATCCGTACAGCGCCGATCCGGCCCCTTTCACCACTTCGATTCTTTCGATCTGCGCCACCGGGATCGATTCGAAAGTGATCTCACCGGTATCGCCGGATAACAACGGAATGCCGTCCACCAGCATCATCACCCGGCTGCCGACGCCGCGGCTGTATCCGCTGGAAGCGCGGATGTTAATCTGTGTCTGCTGAAAATTCACACCGGGAACATACCGGAGCGCATCATCCACGGCCGTGATATTCCTCTGTTGCAGCTGTTCGGAATTGACAATACTGATGCTGACGGGGATCTCTTCCAACGATTGGGGACGTTTATTGGCGGTGACGACGATGGTATGCGTTTGCACAGGAACGGGGACGAGCCGGATGATCGAACCGCCGGATTGAAAAGAATCCCGATCGACGGTGACGGTTCGAAAGCCGATCGCGGAGACCGCGATCGATCTCTTTTCAGCCGGAACATCCCTCAACATAAAGTGCCCGTCCGCGTCGGTCGCCGTTCCGATGGTAGAGTGCGGTATCATCACACTTGCACCGACGATCGGCGAATCGTCCTCCATCGACAGCACCGACCCGCGCACCGTTCGTTCCTGGCCCAACAACGTGCCGGAAGCGAGAAACACGAACACGATAATGATGAAGCTGCTATGGAATCGTTTTTTCATCACGGAGTCCGAAAAGGTTGCGGCGGCAACCGGTAAAAATCAACGGTAATATTGATGTTGCGGATAAATTTCCCGTCGCCGACGGTGACGGACAAAGGAGTCTGAGAAGTATTCATTTGGCCGTACACTCCCACCACTCTCCATTGCGAAAAAACATCGATGCCGTATTGTTGCACGACGGCGATATAATGATAGGTTTTCGGCCGGACAAACAAGTCATAGGTGATCACCGCACCGGAGGCGATCCGCGGACGGTAATTTTCGCTGAAGGGGATCTCTCCGCCGACCACTTTTAAAATAAGAGGCTGCACGAGGGTATCGATGGGATAATACGGCACGGCGACGATCCGGAGATCGAATAGACTGTCCGCCGGCGGGATCGGCCCGTTCACGGTTATCGTTCCGCCGAATCCGGGCTCGACGGCATCGTTCGGATCCAGACCCTGTTCCTTACAGGCCGATAAAAAAAGAATTCCGGCAAAAAAAATCGGCAGTGTGTGTCTCATCACGCTAAATTTGGACAGAATTTGCTACAAAATCACGAAAATATTTGTATATTTCCGTAGGAAAAAAAAAGGACTCCCCCATGTATCGTTCAATCGTACTCTTCCTGATCCTGTGTGCCGCCGCGCCGTCGGTGTTTGCTCAAAACATCCTTACCACTCATGATCCCGAAAAGACCTTGAACGCCGATCAGTGTTACGACGTGGTCAAAACGGTGTGGGACGGTTTGAAAAAGATCTCCGAGGATTACCAAGCCGTTTCGAGCGAAAAAGGGGAATTTGAATCCACCGCAGAGTATACCGAACGCATCCGCAAAAGTAAAGACGACTACATCAATAAGATCAGAAAATTCTACAGCGACAATAAACTGAGTTCCAAAACGTATTCCGTCTGGCTGAAAGCGGACTTGGCGAAATACGATGCCGATAATCAAACCTACGGCCTGAAATCCCCCACCCAGATTCTCGTGCAGCCGGAAAAGAAAGAGATTGAAGTCCTCGTTCCCCCCAATAAATACGTCACCTTAACCGAAAAGAACACCGGCGGATACCGTCGGGCGTATATTCACTTGAACACGAACCCGGAATTCACTTGGTTTGTTAATAAACAGACCGCGCAGGATGCCAAAGGGAAAGAAGAGTATATTTTCTTCAAAATGTTCTTTACGTTCGACATCTCCTTCGATGAAAAAGATCAACAGATCGTCCTTCAATTTGTCCCGACAAAGATCGCCTTGATGAACCAAAGCGACAACTTCGTCTATTGGAGCGACGAGATCCGTTGAGGAGTTGTGTATGAATGAGTTCACGAAGAGCCTGCTGACACTGATTACCGACACATCCAGCAATCTTCCCCCCGATGTCCGCACGGCGATCTCTGCCGCTCAGCGGGCGGAAACATCCGGTACCCGTTCCGCCCTCGCACTCGACACCATTGCCACCAATATCGACATGGCGTGCGACAACATCGGACCGATCTGTCAGGATACCGGAATGCCGACCTTTTTTATCCATACGCCCGTCGGCACCGACCAGATCCGCATGAAACAATGGATCCGGGATGCGGTGGCGGAAGCGACCACATCCGGAAAACTCCGTCCCAACTCCGTCGACTCCCTCACCGGCAAAAACAGCGGCAATAATCTCGGCGCCGGCACTCCGGTGATGCACTGGGAGCAGTGGGAGAACGAAAACGAAATCGAAGTCAAATTGATCCTCAAAGGGGGAGGCTGCGAAAACAAAAATATCCAATACTCCCTTCCGGCGGAGTTGGAACATCTCGGCAAAGCCGGAAGAAATTTGGACGGCATTCGCAAATGTTTACTCCACGCGGTGTGGCAGGCGCAAGGACACGGCTGTGCCATCGGGGCGATCGGCGTTGCCATCGGCGGCGATCGGACCTCCGGTTATGAACAGGCCAAGATGCAACTCTTCCGGCGGCTGGACGATGTGAATCCGGATCCGGCGCTGGCGGAACTGGAACGGTACGTTCTCGAACATGCAAACGATCTGAAGATCGGCACGATGGGGTTCGGCGGCAACGCCACACTGATCGGATGCAAAATCGGCGCATTCAACAGGCTGCCGGCCAGTTTTTTTGTCTCCGTTGCCTATAACTGCTGGGCATTCCGCCGTCAAGGTGTGATTCTCGACGCAAAAACTGGTGCAATCAAACGATGGCTGTATAAGGACGACACGCCGGTGAAAAAAATGAGCAGCGGTTCCGGAATGTCGCTGACCGGCAAGGAGATCGTACTGACCACGCCGATCAGCGAAGAGACGGTCCGTTCGCTGAAAGTCGGCGATGTTGTTCTCGTCACCGGTAAAATGTACACCGGACGAGATGCCATCCACGCCCATTTAATGACGAATCCTCCGCCGGTGGATCTGCGGGGACAGGTGTTGTATCATTGTGGTCCGGTCGCATTACAACGGGACGGAAAGTGGAAGATCACCGCGGCCGGTCCGACCACCAGCAGCCGCGAAGAGCCGTATCAGGCGGACATTATCAAAAAGTACGGTGTCCGCGCCGTGGTAGGCAAAGGGGGAATGGGAAAAAAGACACTGGCGGCACTGAAGGAACACGGGGCCGTTTATCTGAACGCTATCGGCGGTGCGGCGCAATATTACGCACAATGTATCACGTCGGTGGACGGACTCGATCTGGAGCAATTCGGACTTCCGGAAGCGATGTGGCATCTTTCTGTTTCTCAATTTCCCGCCATCGTAACGATGGATGCGCACGGCAACAGCCTCCACGAAGAAGTGGAACGGATCTCCGGCACGGAACTTTCAACACACGCAGCACCGGTTTTTTAATTTATTTCCATCATTGGAGACTTATGGCAACTGAGACGCTCACCATTACCGATAATCGCACCGGAAAAACATACGAACTCCCCATCTCGCACGGAACGATCAATGCCATGGAATTGCGGAAGATCAAAACGAGCGACGATGATTTCGGGATGATGACGTATGATCCGGCCTTTATGAACACCGCTTCGTGTAAAAGTACGGTCACGTTCATCGACGGGGACAAAGGAATCCTCCGCTACCGCGGATATCCGATCGAACAGCTGGCGGAAAAAAGCACCTATCTCGAAGTGGCGTACCTGCTGCTGTACGGCGAGCTGCCGAACACCAAACAACTGGCGGAATGGCAGAACAGCGTTCAGTTGCACACGTACATCCACGAAAACGTGAAAAAGCTGATGGAAGGCTTCCGGTACGACGCCCATCCGATGGGAATGTTCATCAGCACCGTGGCGGCCCTTTCCACCTTCTATCCGGAAGCGAGCAATATCTTCGATCCGGAGATCCGCCAGAAACAGATCCTCCGCCTCATCGGGAAAGTACCGACGATCGCCGCCTTCTCGTACCGGCACATCAAAGGAATGCCGTACATCTATCCGAACAACGATCTCAGTTTTATTCAGAACTTCCTGAACATGATGTACAGCATCGGCACGCCGCGGTATGAAGTGCCGGCGATCTTCGAAAAAGCGCTGAACATTCTCTTCATCCTGCATGCGGATCATGAACAAAATTGCAGCACCAGTTCCATGCGGAATGTCGGCAGCTCGCAGGTGGATCCGTACTCCTCCACCGCCGCCGCGGCCGCCGCATTGTACGGACCGCTCCACGGCGGTGCGAACGAAGCGGTATTGCGCATGCTGGACCATATCGGCGACATCAAAAACGTCCCTGCCTTCATCGAAAAAGTGAAAAAAGGGGAAGGCCGGTTGATGGGATTCGGCCACCGGGTCTACAAAAACTACGATCCGCGCGCCAAGGTGATCAAAAAACTCGCCGATGATGTCTTTAAAGAAACAGGCGTCGATCCGAAATTGGAGATCGCCCTGGAATTGGAACGGATCGCACTCAGCGACGAATATTTCATCAAACGGAAATTGTATCCGAACGTGGACTTTTATTCGGGGCTTATTTACAAAGCGATGGGATTCCCGATGGAATTTTTCCCGGTTCTTTTTGCCATTCCCCGCACCTCCGGTTGGATCACCCATTGGCAGGAAATGATCCTCGATGAAGAACAAAAGATCGCGCGGCCGCGGCAGATTTATCTCGGCGCCGATATCCGCGATTATGTCGCGATCGATAAACGGAAATAACGGTTTTTTCCCGCACAACGTCCGGTTCCTGCCGGACGTTGTCGTCTTACGGAGGAACGATGAAAGCAACGATCAATAATTCCCTGCTTCGGTATATCGACGTCGGACAACAATCCGCACCGCCGGTGATTCTCATTCACGGATTCCCCTTCAGTCACAAAATGTGGAATTTCCCGGGGGGACAAGTGGACGTGCTCACCCCCACGAACCGCGTGGTGGCATACGACATCCGGGGACACGGCGAAAGCGAAGTCGGCTCGGCCCATTATTCCATCGAATTGTTCGTCGACGATCTGTTCGGATTGATGGATCATTTGAACATTCCGAAAGCGATCCTGTGCGGACTTTCCATGGGAGGGTATATCGCCTTGCGGGCGGTGGAGCGGAATCCCGAACGGGTCTCCGGCTTGGTATTGTGCGATACAAAAAGCGAGGCGGACTCGAACGAAGCGAAGATCAAACGGGCAAACGGCATCAAATTCGTTCAGGCCAACGGCATGAAATATTATGCCCAGGATTATGTGAAGATCGTTTTCGCCCCCTCCTCCTTCGAACGTCATCCCGATGCGGTCAAATCGCTGCAGAGCATCGTGGAGCGGACCGCGCCGCAATCCATTTACGGAACTCTGCTGGCGCTGGCAGCGCGGACCGATACCACCGCTGCTCTGCCGAACATCAAATGCCCCACTCTGATCCTGGTCGGTGAAAAGGACACGCTCACGCCGGTTTCCGCCTCACAGTCGATGAAGGATAAAATTCCGAACGCGCAAATGTTCGTGATTCCGCACGCCGGACACATGAGCAACATGGAACATCCGACGCAGTTCAACAAACACCTCGTCGAGTTTATCACGACGATCAAATAACGGACCGGCTAGCGGGAGATTCATGCCTCGAAGCATTCGCGCATTACACAGGGAGATCGTCGCTTGCCGGAAATGTCCCCGCCTTGTTCAATGGCGAGAATCAATCGCCGCAACAAAAGTGAAACGATTCGCCGATGAAACCTATTGGGGAAAACCGGTCCCGGGATTCGGCGATCCCCGCGCGAGAATCCTGATCGTCGGATTGGCGCCGGCGGCACATGGTGCGAACAGGACCGGGCGGATGTTCACCGGTGATGAAAGCGGCCACTGGCTCTACCGGGCGCTGCACAAAGCCGGATTGGCCTCTTCGCCGCATTCCACCGGCCGCTCGGATGGACAAACATTGACCGATTGTTATATCACCGCCGCATGCCGGTGCGCTCCGCCGAAGAACAAACCCCTTCCGCAGGAAATCGCGGCGTGCCAACCTTTTTTTCTCACCGAACTCTTGTTGCTCCGCAATGTCCGTGTGATCATCGGTTTGGGAAAAATCGGATTCGAAGCGGCCTTTCGCGGCGCCGTCGCCGCAGGAAAAACGTCGCTTACCCGACTGCCGAAATTCTCCCACGGCGCTATTGTACCCCTCTCACCCAATCTCACGTTAATCGGCAGCTATCATCCGAGCCAGCAAAACAC
>CAZRWF010000079.1:9905-13176 GCA_964603685.1 uncultured Chitinophagaceae bacterium | reverse complement strand
ATCGGTAAATGGGAGGGGGGAGGATTTATGCTGACGCCGGACGCCGTTCCGGATGACGGATTGTTCGATCTCTGCGGTGCGGCGGCGGATTCGATCTTGCAGGTGCTTCCGGTGCTGCCGCTTGTTATGGTGGGGAAACATCTCGGGAAAAAACACATCGAAAGTTCCCGGGCGACCGGATTGACCGTGGAATGTCCGGATTCTTTTCCGGTGCACGGCGACGGTGAAATCTTCGGTTTACAGGCCGTTCGTGCGGAAATTGCGATCGTACCGGGATCGCTCAACGTGGTCCTGCCGCACCATTGGACATCCTCCGTGTCCGTTTCCGCTTGACGAATGGTCGAAATCCATTATATTGTCCGCACAGAACGATTTGTATGACACCTCCGAACAAAAATATTCCCGGACGAAACGATAAGATGCGGTCCTATGTGCTGACGCGGGACAAACACACATGTCAATGGCCCGGATGCGGCAGCACGCAGAAGATCGATGTATTGTTTTTGGTCGATGCGGACAACGCGAATTTTCCGGAAACGCCGGCGTATACGAACGGCATTACGCTCTGTCCGAAACATCTGGAGATCGTGAACCTGCATGACAAGGCCTTCGGTCCATTGATTTACGACTTGATCCAATTGGTGGAATTCGAGAACGATCTTCACGCCACCGAACGGATGTACAAGGAGATCCTCAGCCGGTAATTGTCCGTTGAACGACAATTCCGATTTATGTATACTATATCCGTTCCGGATGTTCGGAACGGATTTTTTCTTTCAGGAGTGATTGATGCATATCGCAGAAATATTGCGGCAGCCGGGACCGCATTTCAGTTTTGAATTTTTCCCGCCGAAGTCGGAGGAATCGTCCAAAGTTCTGTTTGATTCCATCACCGAACTGTCCCCCCTCAAACCGTCTTACGTCAGCGTGACGTACGGCGCCGGTGGTTCCACCCGGCAGTTGACGCATGATCTCGTTGTGCGGCTGCAAAAGGAGACACAGCTGACGATCGTTTCGCATTTAACCTGTGTCGGATCGACGAAAGATGAAATCAAAGAGATCCTGACGAAGTACGACCGGAACGGCATTCGGAACATTATGGCGTTGCGGGGCGATCCGCCGAAAGGGGAGTCGCAATTCGTTCCCACGGAGAACGGATTCGGATATGCCGCGGAGCTGGTGGCCTTCATCAAAAAACATTTCCCGCACATGGGTGTCGGCGTGGCGGGTTTTCCGGAAGGCCATCCGGGGACCCCCAACCGGTTGAAGGAGATCGATCGTTTGAAAGCGAAGATCGATGCCGGCGCCGATTATATTTGCACGCAGCTTTTTTTCGACAACCGGGATTATTATGATTTTGCCGAGCGCTGCGAGATCGCGGGAATTAAAGTACCGATCATCGCCGGGATTATGCCGGTGTCGACGCGGAAAGGATTGGTGCGGATGGCGGAACTCGCGCTCGGAGCGCGGTTTCCCGCAAAATTGTTGCGGGCTGTTTCCCGCGCGGACGATGATGAATCGGTGGAAAAAGTAGGAATCCATTGGGCGACCGAACAGGTGCGCGATCTGGTGGACCGGAATGTTGCGGGAGTCCATTTCTACACGTTGAACCGTTCCAAACCGACGGTAAAAATTTATGAAGCGCTGGGAATTAAATCCTCCGAATCACTGCGGCGGAATCCCGTTCCTCTGACATAACCCTCCATGTCCGAACCGTCCCGACAGCTTGTGGAGATCTGCCATCGTGTGGCGGCGAAAGGATTTGTCGCCGCGACCGACGGCAATATCAGCCTTCGACTGCCGGACGGAACATTCCTGACGACGCCGACCGGGCTTCCCAAAGGAGAGATCACGGAATCCGATCTTGTCGTGATCGACCGTTTTGCCAATCGTATCTCGGGCACCCGTGCACCCTCTACCGAAATTAAAATGCATCTCTTCCTCTATCGCGAACGGCCCGATGTTCATGCGGTGGTGCATTGTCATCCGGTGTATGCCACCGGATTTGCGGCGGCGGGGATTCCTCTCAAAGAAAATGTTTTTCCCGAAATCATCGCCGGCGTCGGGCCGATTCCGCTCGCGCCGTATGCCACACCGTCCACCGAAGAACTCGGCGAATCACTCCGGCCGTTCGTTGCGCAGGCAAGGGCCGTGCTGCTCGCCAATCACGGTGTCGTCACCTTTGCCGGATCGCTTGCGGAGGCATATTATCTGATGGAAAAAGTGGAGCAGACCGCTCAGACGTTGTTCGTGGCCGAGATGTTGGGTGGGGCGAAACAATTGTCTGCCGATCAGGCCGCATTGATGAAAAAAATTTCCGCAACGGTATACGGACAAAAAAAATGAAAAAATATTTTCTTCTCCTTCTCTTTGTTTTCCCCGTCGTTGCACAGCCCGCGGATCCATTTCCGCCGTCGAATCCGGATCCGGTCTTGACGCAGCGTTTGTTGGAATTAACGCGCGGTTTTCGCGGTGAAGTCGGAATCTACGTCCGCCATGTGTTATCGGGAAAAACGGTCGAGATCAATGCGGATACGCTTTTCCCGACAGCCAGTATGGTCAAAGTGCCGATTATGGTGGGGATCTTTGACAAGATCGAACGGGGAGAACTGACGTCCGACTCGCTGCTGGTATATCGAGATTCGTTGTTTTATGACGGTGAAGACATTGTCGGTAATTTAAAGGATTCGGGGCGGATCGTTTTGAGCCAGGTGATCATGTTGATGATCACGACAAGCGATAACACCGGTAGTCTGTGGTGTCAGCAGATGGCCGGGACCGGTACGCGCATCAACGAACTTATGTCGCAGTACGGATTTCGCCATACGCGGGTGAATTCGCGCACACCGGGCCGCGAGTCGATGCGGACCCTCTATGGCTGGGGAGTCACCACGCCGCGGGAGATGGCCGAACTGATTGCGAAGATCCGGACCAGTGCGATCATTTCACCGTGGGCAAGTGAACGAATGTACCGGAATCTCGGCAGGATCTATTGGGACGGAGAGGCACTTTCCGAAATTCCTCCGTATATTCACACGGCATCAAAACAAGGAGCGGTGAATCGGTCACGTTCCGAAGTTGTGTTGGTAAACGCGCCAAGCGGTGATTATGTCTTTTCCGTGATAACGAAAAATCAACAGGATCAGAGTTGGGTGCATGGGAATGAAGGGTATACGTTGATCCGGAATGTTTCGCGCACGTTGTGGCAGTATTTTGAACCGAAGGATAAGTGGCAATCGATGCCGGAAAGCCGGAAATATCGGTAGAAACG
>CAZRWF010000079.1:0-9805 GCA_964603685.1 uncultured Chitinophagaceae bacterium | reverse complement strand
ATCAATGATCCAATGAACCAATGATCCAATAATCTTAATTTAAGAACGCACACATGAGTTCCAAACTTGTCATCGGTGTTTTATTCGGCGGCCGTTCTGCGGAGCATGAGGTGTCGCTCGTTTCCGCTGCCTCTATCATTAACGCACTCGATAAATCGAAATACGATATCGTGCCGATCGGAATTTCCAAAGAAGGGCGCTGGTTGAGCACGGTGAATGCTCTGCAGCTTTTGAAAGACCGCTCGCCGATCGAACAGTTGCCCGAACATGTGCTTCTGCCCGATCCGCGCAAACGATCGTTGGTGAACATCAGCGGGGCATTTCCGCAAAACGCCCAGCGGCTGGATGTGATCTTTCCGGTCATCCACGGTACATTCGGTGAAGACGGGACGATCCAGGGATTATTCGAGTTGGCGGAAATTCCGTACGTCGGCGCCGGCGTGCTCGGCTCCGCCGTGGGAATGGACAAAGTGGTGGCGAAACAACTGTTGGAACGCGCCGGCATTCCGGTGGCAAAAGGAATCTGGTTCACCTCCGCGGAATATGCGACCAATCCGAAACATTTCATCGCTCTCATTGAGCGCTCTTTAAAATATCCCTGTTTCGTGAAACCGCCGAATCAAGGGTCGAGCGTCGGAATCTCCAAAGCGCACAATCGGAAAGAACTCGCCGCGGCCATCGTGCTGGCGTCGGAATATGATCGGAAGATTCTTGTGGAAAAGGCGGTCCGCTCTCCGCGGGAGATCGAACTGAGCGTCCTGGGAAATGACGAGCCTGTCGTTTCCCTTCCCGGCGAGATCATCCCGTCCAACGAATTTTATGATTACAATGCGAAATATGTGGACGGTCGGTCGGAGGCTCAAATTCCAGCCGCGTTGCCAAAAACACTCGTGAAAAAACTCCAGGCCTGCGCCGCCAAAGCGTTTCGTGTGTTGGACTGTGCCGGCATGGCCCGCGTCGATTTTTTGGTGCAAAAAAACGGCACGTTCTTCTTGAATGAGATCAATACGATTCCCGGATTCACATCAATCAGTATGTATCCCAAACTCTGGGAAGCGTCCGGGCTTCCGTATCCGCAGCTGCTGGACAAATTAATTGCGCTGGCACGGGAACGTCACGCCGCCAAAAAACAATTGAAGACCATGTATACACCCACGTCGGATTGGTACAAAGCATCATGATCACAAAAGAATTTCTTGCAAAGATCCCGATCTTTAAATTCCTTCCGGAAGAGGACCATGTCTCGCTCGTCAGTCTCTGGCGGATCAAAGAGATCAAAGCGGGTGAAGTGTTGTTTCGGAAAGGTGAACCGGGATCTTCCATGTATGTGATCGAAGAAGGGGAGATCGAAATTCTCCTCCCGGTCGATCCGCCGGTGAATGAAGTGCAGCTGTCCGTGCTGAAAGAGGGGGAATTTTTCGGCGAGTTGTCGCTCTTCACCGATACGCCGCGGACGGCGACGGCGCGTGCGCTCGTGCCGACCCGGTTGGTGGAAATGCAGCGCGGAGATTTTATCACCTTCGTGATGGAACGCCCGTCGGTGGGAATTTCGATGCTCTCCGAAATGGCAAAACGGTTGATCCTGACCAATGAATTGATCACGTCGCTCGCCTCGAAAAATCCGAACGAAGAGATCGAAGAGAAACTTAGTTTCGGCGACCGAATTGCGGACAAGATCGCGGAATTCGGAGGAAGCTGGCGGTTTATCCTTTCGTTCGGCGCGTTTATGTTTCTCTGGATCGGAATCAATGCGATGCAAATCATCGCCCGGCCGTTTGACGAATATCCGTTCATTTTGCTCAATCTGATGCTCTCCACGGTCGCCGCACTGCAAGCGCCGGTGATTATGATGAGCCAGAACCGCGCGCAAAAGAAGGACCGGTTAAAAGCCGACCTCGATTATCAGGTGAACGTCAAGTCCGAACTGATGCTGCAACAGCTGCACAAAAAAATCGATCGGCTGATGGACGAGGAGATTGCGGCCATGCAGAAGGAGATTCGGGCGATGAAAGACAAACCGGCAAAAACTTCCCGGACAAAAAAATGAATGTGCGCCCCTCCCTGATGATTGCGGGGATCTGGATGCTGTTAGGATTGATCTATTCCGGTCAATCCTTTTTTTATTCTCTCAGCGTCGGCCGCGAGTATGTTTGGCAGCGGTCGTTGTTCCATTCTTTCGTTTTTTGCCTCGAGTGGGGATTACTGACTGTGCCGGTGCTTCGGCTGGCGGAAAAATTCCGGTTGGATGGTGAATCGTTCCTCCGAAACCTCCCGATCCATCTGCTTCTCGGCGGTGTGATCGCACTGGTGCAGCAGACGGTGTACGTGTTGACGGTGGATGTGGTGGAAGGCGGAGGGACCTTCACCCGCAGTTGGTCCGGATATCTTCCTTCCATCATCGGTTTTTTTGAATACGGCGTGCTGATGTATTGGTCGATCGTTTTTGTACATCACGCGACACGATATTATCGCCGGTTCAGGGAAGAGGAACAAAACACCGTTTTGCTCCGCACCCAACTGGCCGAGTCGCAGTTGCAGGCATTAAAAATGCAGCTGCAGCCCCACTTTTTGTTCAACACGCTCAACGCCATTTCGGTCCTCGTGAAGAAGGAACCGGCGCTGGCTCAAAAAATGATCGTCCGGCTGAGCGATTTGTTGCGGTTGACGCTGGAACGCGGCAACGAGAACCGCGTCACGCTCGGACAGGAATTGGAATTTCTTTCCGCATATCTCGCCATTGAAAAAGTCCGTTTCGGTGACCGCTTGTTAGTCCGGACGGACATCGGTGCGGGGACGCACGATTGTTTTGTTCCGACCTTCATCCTCCAGCCGCTCGTGGAAAATTCCCTCCGGCATGGCATCGCGCAACGTTCCGGTGAGGGATGGATCATCATTTCATCTGCACTTTCGGACGGACACGTGATGCTGACTGTGCGGGACGGAGGGAAAAAATCTTCAAAACGAAAACCGGTTACCGCCGGCACCGGGATCGGATTGGAAAACACCCGGCGGAGACTGCAAACACTGTATGGGGATAATGCTTCGCTCGCTATTTCATCGAATGAGGAGAACGGATTCACCGTCGTGACGACGCTTCCCGCGGAGCGGACATGACGGACGGTAAAAAAATCACGGTCTTGATCGTCGACGACGAGCCGCTCGCCCGACACGGATTGCGGGAAATATTGTCGCAGGAAAAGGATCTTTCGATCATCGATGAGGCGGAGGATGGCGATGAGGCCGTGGAGAAAATTCTCCGGCACCGTCCGGATGCGGTCTTTTTGGACATTCAAATGCCGGAACAGAACGGATTTGAAGTGCTCGCTCAACTCTCGCCGGAACAATTTCCCTTGATCGTGTTCGTCACCGCATTTGATGAATTCGCGATCAAGGCGTTTGCGGCGAACGCATTGGATTATCTGATGAAGCCGGCGGACGACGACCGGGTCCGCCTTTCCGTTTCGAAAATTCGCGAGATGATCCGCTTGAAACAAGGGGCGGTGCAGGCGGGAAAAATTTCGTCGTTGTTGTCCTCGATGGGGCAGGACCCGCCGCATATTTCGCGCATTCCGGTAAAATCCGGCAATAAGATCACGTTCGTCCGTACGGACGAAATTTATTGGCTGGAAGCGGCCGCTGATTACGTTCACCTGCACACGCACGGCACCAAACACACCATCCGCGAATCGATTACTGTGCTGGAAAAACAACTGGATCCCCGACTCTTCGTCCGGATCCATCGTTCCACAATCGTAAATCTCCGGCAAATCCGCGAGCTCCGCCCGTTGCATCACGGTGAATACGAAGTGCTGCTGACCGACGGCACCACGTTAACGGTCAGCCGGACCTACCGCCATAAACTCGATTCCCTTCTCTGATCAGCCGGTGCGGGTTTCCCCGCCGTTCATCATCATATTATTCCGTTTGGTCGCAAAGTCGTTCGATTTATTACACTCCGGAGGTACTTTACGGCACACCATCAGGAGGAAACATGTTCTATCGTCTATTGTTGTTTGTCGTTATCACCTCGGCGGTATCCGCCCAATATTTCACTAAAGTCACCGTCGGACCGCAGTCGAACGAGGGGGGCGATTCACGCTCCGTCAGCTGGATCGACTATAATAACGACGGATATCTCGATCTTCACGTCACGAACGGCTCGGCCGCGACGGCGAACAATTTTCTTTACAAAAATAACGGCAATGGTACGTTCACCAAAATTACGGATCTGTGGGTTCTTCAGGATTTCGGAAGTTTTGATGGAGCATCATGGGCGGATTATGATAACGACGGCTCCCTTGATGTTATGGCGGTAACGTGGTACGGTCAACAGAACAGCTTGCACCGTCAGTACAAAGGGAAATTCGAAAAGATCACGCATGGCGACGTTGCCGCGGCATTCAGTTATTCGGAAACGGCGAGCTGGGGGGATTTTAATAACGACGGGTATGTGGATCTTTATGTGACGAACAGCGCCGGACCGCTCGCGAATTTTCTCTATCGGAATAACGGGGACGGGACGATGACCAAGATCGACGCCGGTTCGGCAACGTCGGACGGGTTTCCGAGCCGAAGCGCCGATTGGTGCGATTTTAACAACGACGGAAAGCTCGATTTGTTTGTGGCCAACGAAGCGAACAACGTCAATACCCTCTATTGGAACACCGGCAATGGGACCTTTACCCGCGACAACAGCAGCATCTTTACGACCGATCTCGGAAACTCATTCGGAAGCAGCGTCGGCGATATTGATAACGACGGCGACTTCGACATCTTTGTGGCGAACAACGGAAATCAAAAAGCGTTTCTCTACCGGAACAACGGAAACGGTACTTTCACCAAAGTGACGGACGATGCCGCCGTGCAACAGAATGAAAATTCGGTCGGTTCGGCCTTCGGGGATCTCGATAATGACGGCGATCTCGATCTGATCGTCACGAATGCCTTTGTAAACGGCCAACTGCTCGCCAACCGGATGTACCGCAACAACGGCAGCGGTTCGTTCACTCGCGTCGACACCGGAATCATCGCGAACGATCTCGGCTGGTCATACGGCGTTGCCTTTGGGGACTACGACCGGGACGGCGATCTCGACGTGGCGATGGCGAGCTGTTACGGTGAATCACTGCAGAAAAATGCTCTGTACCGGAATGAGGGAAATTCCAACGCTTGGCTGACGGTGAAATTGACCGGAACGGTCTCCAACCGTTCGGCAATCGGTGCAACCGTGAAAGCGAAAGCGACCATCGACGGAAAACAGGTATGGCAGCTGCGTCAAGTTTCCGGACAATCCGGTTATTGCGGACAAACACTCGAATCGCATTTCGGATTCGGCGCTGCAACGGTGATCGATTCACTGGTCGTCAAATTCCCGTCCGGCAAAACGGTGGTGCAAACAAATGTTTCTCCAAAACAGGTGCTGTCGATCTCCGAACCGGTGCCGGCCGGATATCTCCGGGCAGCGTTTGTTACTGATTCGACTCTCGGCCGGGATCGAATGACCGTGCAGTTTTCCGACATTTCCGTCGTTGATCCCGCCGATCCGGTCACATCATGGCAGTGGGACTTCGATAACAACGGTTCGGTCGATGCGACGACCAAAGATGCATCGTTCCTCTATTCGGCACCGGGAACCTACACAGTCCGTCTCCGGATCGCAAACGGCACCGGAGCCGACACCATGATCGCCCACCAATTGGTGCGCGTCCTTCGTCCGAAATCTTCCCCCGTGTTGACGTCGTCGTTCCCTTCCGGCGCCGATACGTCCATCGCAAAAAACGGCAAAGTGAATTTTCGGGTGAACATCATCGACACGTCCGATTCTCCGGTGACATATGTGTGGAAGCGGAACAGTGCCGTCGTCGGTTCGTCGACCAATACCTATTCGTACACCTCCTCGCAATTCCTGCCGGCTCCGCGGGTGGATACGTTTTCGGTGACGATTTCGAATGATTTCTTTTCCATCCAGCGGACATGGCTCATCAATATTCTGAACACCACCAGCAGCGTGCGGGAAGACCGGATGGTGCCGACAAATCAACTCGCGCAAAATTATCCCAATCCGTTCAATCCCGTCACGATCATAGAATTCGCCTTGGAAAAGGAGTCGAATGTCACGATGCGGCTGTACGATTCCGTCGGCCGGGAACTGAGAACGCTCGTCCGCGGAAAGTTCGGCTCCGGTCGTCATCGGATCGAATTCGACGGTTCGGATCTCTCGTCCGGAACCTATTTTTATAAATTGGTGTCGGACTCGTTCAGCGAGACGAAAAAGCTGATTTTATCAAAATAAACAGGGCCGGCACGAATATTCACCATCTTCCGCTGCGGCATTAACGGCGTTATTCGTACGGTTCGCCACGCCGTACGCCCGTTTCGTCACAACGCGATAGAATTCCTCTGCGGGACTCTGCATATTGGCAGAGTCCCGTATGACCTCCGATCATTCCATACATCTCATCAATCAATTTCCCGATTTTTCCGCACCGGGATTCGACCTGCAGCGGTATAATTCTCTCTTCGTCGACCACAATGTGATCATCAATGCACGATCGTCCGACGTGACGTACGACGAACATTGGGGCCCGCTCTCCGTGAAATGTGCTTTCAACGGTCGGGAATATTACCGGACCGGGAACAGAACGCTGGCGGTCGACGATCGATCCTTTCTGATCTTCAACGAAGGGAAATATTATTCCAGTTATATCCGATCGACGGCACCGGTGGACTCCTTCACGGTGAATTTTAACAATACGTTCGTTCGGGAAGCGGTGGCCGCCCGAACCGTCCGCGATGAACTCCTTTTGAACGATGTCGAACGGACAGTCGGAGGAGCCGTTCGGTTTGCCGAACAATTATATCTGCATTCCTCGGCGGTTTCGCCGCTGCTGCATCGTCTGAGAACACTCTCCCGATCGCTCCGTGTCCATCAATCACAGATCACCGAACTGTTTCACGATCTGTTCAACGCGCTGTTGATGTCGCAACGCGAGGTCGCCGCCGCCATTGCCGGAATGCCGGCACTCAAACAATCGACGAAAAAAGAATTGCACCGGCGTCTGACGGCGGCAAAAGATTTTATGGACTCCTGTTTCGACCGTCCGGTGACGTTGACGGACATCGCCGGAGCTGCGCATCTTCAACGCCATTATTTTTTGCGGCAATTCAAAAATACATTCCGCATCACGCCGCACCAATATTTGACCCGCCGCCGGCTGGACGTCGCCCGTACGTTGCTGCGCGAAACTTCGATCACCGACACCTGTTTTTCCGTTGGATTCGATGATCCCGCTTCATTCAGCAGATTATTCAAAAAACATTTTGGTCTCTCCCCGCACGAATATCGGCGGCAAAGGTAAAAAGTCAATTTTCACCATGCGCGCCGGCGGTATCACACGTATGTTGATGGTATCATCCCATCACATATTCCGAAGGAGAGAAAAATGATATACCGAACTGTCCGAATCCTTATTGCCATCGCGGTCGGTACGATGTTGCTGTCCGCCCAACATTTTGTTCGCGTTGTTGATGCCGCCAATCCCATCACCACAACACCGAACGGCGCTACGTATCCGGGTATCAGCTGGATCGATTATGACAATGACGGTTTGTTGGATCTTTTCGTCAATCCGAACCAGCTGTATAAAAACAACGGCGGCGGATCGTTCACGCGCGTTACATCGAGCATCATCGGCAACGTACCGCAAAACGGCGGACCCAGTGCGAACTCCTGGAGCGATTACGACAACGACGGAGACCTTGACATGCTCTATTCATCGGTTCAAACGTCGATTTTTACCAACAACGGACCGGCCGGCGGATTTTCTTTCAGCAACAACAGTCCGCAGCAGATCGGCGGAGCTACGGACAATGTCGGATGGTCCGGCGCCTGGGCGGATTATGACAACGACGGATTTACCGATTTTATCGTCGTTCATCCGCAGGGATTCCTGGGGACACCGACGAAAAACCATTTCCACCGCAATACCATGGACGGCCGCTTTGAAAAGATCATGACGGGAGATGTGGTGAAAGATTTCGCCGCGTATACCGTTGCCACATGGTCGGATTATGATTTGGACGGAGATGTCGACCTTTTTATCGGCAGCGGTCCGGTATCGGCACCGGCGAGGGATTATCTCTTTAAAAATCTGTTGAAGGAGACCGGAACAGCGACGCTGCAACGGATCACTACCGGAACGATCGCCACCGATTTTCAGGATGGGCAAGTGTGGAACTGGATCGATTATGATAATGACGGCGACCTCGATGCGTATGTGACCAATTATTCCCAAGCGGTGAGTGCGCTGTACCGCAACGACCAGGGGACGTATGTCCGTCAAACCACCGCGACGATCGGTTCCATGGCGACGATCAATTCCGCTCTTTCCAATATCTGGGGAGACGTGGATAACGACGGCGACCTTGATTGTTTCGTGACGCGGGACGGCAATAATCGAAACGCTTTTTTCCGGAATAACGGCAACGGCACGTTCTCGCCGGTCGATACTTCTGCGATCACGCAGGTGCAAAATCCGCACATCGGCGCGGCGTTTGGGGATTATGACAATGACGGCGACCTGGATCTGGCGGTGGTCATCCGCAATCAACCGGTGGAATTATATCGCAACGCCCTCTCCGGAGGAAATGCGTGGATCATCGTCAAAGTGAAAGGAACGGTCTCGAATGCTGCGGCGATCGGAGCGAAAGTCCGGGTGAAAGCGACGATCGGCGGATCGCCGCGCTGGCAGTTCCGCGAAATTTCGGCTCAGAACAGTTTCAGCGGACACAACATGTTGCCGGCGCATGTGGGATTGGGGAACGCTGCGCAGATCGATTCGTTGGTGGTGGAATGGCCGTCGGGCCAGAAAGAAGTGATGACCGGCGTAGCGGTGAATCAATCAATCACCGTGACGGAGGATATTCCGGCGAACTTTCTCCGGACGAATTTCAGCGCCGATGTCGTGAGCGATCAAATTCCATTCACCGTTCAATTTGCCGACCGGTCGTTCACGCATCCGGATGCTCCGGTCATTTCCCGGAAATGGGATCTGAACGGCGACGGCGTGATCGATGCAACCGCGAGCACTGTGGAGCGGTCGTATACAACGATGGACACGTTTTCCGTAACGCTCATCGTCTCTACCGCGACGAAGACCGACACGCTCCGGAGATTGAACTACATCAAGCCGAAACCGCCGATGCCGGCAATTTCCTTCAACGTCGATCCGCACCACTTCGGATCGATCGGAATTCAAACGGCGGTGAAAGAGACAACGGTGTGGATCTATAATAAAGGGAAAGGGAAGGATACGCTCGCCGTTTCCTTAAAATACGGCACGGCGGTTTTTAACACCGTCAAACCGGACTCCGCATTGGAAGTAACACCGACGTCGCTGATCGTGAATCCCGGAGATTCGGCGGCGATCACTTTCCGAGTGTTTCCGGGAAGGATTTCCTCTCCGTCGTTCACCGTCACCTATTCACCCCGCATTGTCATCGATGCCAGGCAAAATCCGGCGCAATCGAAGTTCGAAAAAGGGTTCGCCTTTATGTTGACGTCAGCGACGGGAATCGGTGAAAACAATCCGACACCGCAGGAATTCCGGTTGTTGCAGAATTTTCCGAATCCGTTCAATCCGCAGACAACAATTCGCTACCGAATCGCCGAACGTTCGCCGGTCCGGTTGAATATCTCCGACCTATTGGGGAGAACGGTCGTCGAGATTGACCGCGGTGCGCAGGAGGCTGGAGAATATTCCGTAGTTCTCGACGCGCTGGAATGGAACCTGTCGAGCGGCATGTA
>CAZRWF010000078.1:9526-13307 GCA_964603685.1 uncultured Chitinophagaceae bacterium | reverse complement strand
CTGTTCCGCCGAATGCGCCGGTAAACATCGTTTCCCGGAGTGAAAACGGCATTCACCATCTCCGGTGGAACGAACCCCCTCCGGCGGCGGATAGTGAACGGGTCTTTCGCTACGTCGTTTATCGATCTTCCCGTGCACCGGTCGATACTCGGAAACCAGAAAATATCGCTGCGATCGTTCCTGCAGAACGCAATCTTTTCATCGAAGAGGAGAGGTTCGGGCAGGAGATGAATTATACGGTGACTTCGTTGGACCGGGCAGGAAACGAAAGCGGCGTCCATGTGTCGACGCCGTCGGAGAGACAAACATTATTGTCGCGTTATTCGCAGTCGCGTTCGGCACTCACACTTTCTTCTCTCACGCTCCATCCCGATACGTCGGTGGGAATTGTTTCTTTTGATCTTCCGCAGCGGGGGCCGGTGGTTTTTTCAGTGCGATTTCCGAAAAAAGCGTCAGATACTGTCATCGTGCAGGGAATAAAAAATCCGGGCGTGCATATTGTCACGATTCCGCTCCCGGAAAGAGAGGAGGGAACCATCGACTATTCCATTCGTTTTGGAGATCAAACGCTCTCGAAACAATTCGAACTTCGGCCGGACAAACAGTGAAACCGGTGAGGCGATCTGCAACCGAGGATCGATCGCCTCACGTTCATTGCCATCATTTGGCGCTTAAGGAGTTGTTGAGGATCGATCGGTAAAATTCGGCGACGATCTCATTTTCTTCTTTTTCCAACGCTCCTTCTACTGCTTTTCGCCCTTCTTCACCCCCCACATTCACCAGCGCCAGTGCGGCGGACATTTTCACTTTTTCGGTATTGTCTTCGGCGAGAAGTTCTTTTAACTCTTCCACCGCTCCGGTTAATTTGTATTTTCGGACGTAGGTGGCGGCGCTGGCTTTCACCCCTTCGTTGTCCGATTTCAAACTTACTTTGTAGTTCTGCTCCGCTTTGGTCCAATCAATACTGTCGTTTTCGTTTTTCGGAGTCGACGCAAAGACAACGGAAATACCGAGCAGCACCACGCACAACACATGAATCTTTTTCATAACTCCTCCTGGGGAATTTGGTGATTTGTCTGTTCTCGGTGGGTTCAGTATCAAACGGAGATCGGAAAAAAAAGTTTCTTCGTACGGCAGAAAAATGTCGGAAGGCGATACGGCGGTGACCAACATGGTGAATACCGTGACGAATCGCGAAGAATACACGGCGACCATCATCGACGAACGGTACAATTGTCAACTTCTACGGAAAGATCTCCTCTTTGCGCACATCGCGAAAGGAACCGGGACTGAGCGATCCGATATCCAACGGACCGATGTGCGTTCGCACCAATCGCAGCGTGGGATGTCCGACGGCGGCGGTCATTTTGCGCACTTGACGATTGCGCCCTTCACGAAGGACAATCTGCAACCACGCCGTCGGAACATTTTTTCTGAACCGGATCGGAACGGGACGTTGCGGCAAGGCCGGTTCTGCGGTGAGCAACTCCACGCCGGCCGGTTTTGTCGGCACTCCGTGTATCAACACGCCGGAACGAAGCAGCTGCAGCGACGATTCAGACGGCACCCGTTCGACCTGTGCGAGATATGTTTTGGGATGTTCGAATTGCGGATCGGTCAGCCGCACCTTCGCCGAATTGTCGTTCGTCAACAACAACAATCCTTCGCTGTCGAAATCCAACCGGCCCACGGGATAAATATCTTTCGGCAGATCGAGAAAATCACGGAGTGTTTTTTTGCCGGGTTCGGGCGAAAATTGCGAAAGGACCGCGAACGGCTTGTAAAAGAGAATGTATCGCGGCGTGTTCATGGCGGGAACTTCAGAATCCCATCGCTCGATTCATATGATCGACAAGCGGTGCCAGCGTTTTGCAGTATGCAGCGGCACGCCGGGCGAAATCCTTTTTGTGGCAGATTTCCTCGGGCAATTCGATGCCGGCAAAAAACTGTTTCATTTTCAGCCAGGGCATCATCGGATGATCGGGCGGGAATCCTTTCGGCGGCCGGGTGAGGGATTGTCCGTTCAACGTACCGAACGTCCGCTTGAACTGCGGCGCCGTGATCACGGCCAAAAACTCTTTTCCGTGTTCCGCAATCGACGCCCGGATCTTCTTCAATTGATCGTTGTCCGGAAGGTAAATGCCCCCGCCGATAAACACCTCCCCCGGTGCGATATGAAGGTAATATCCCGAACCTTCGAACCCTTTCGGTTTTCCCCGCAGCACAAAATGGGCCGCCATATGGATCTTGTACGGCGTTTTATCCTTGCTGAACCGCGTGTCGCGATAGATGCGGAACATCGACCGTTTGGGGTGGACATCGAATGCGGGAGCGAATTCCGCCATGAGCGGCTGCATCGCGGCGATAAAACTTTGCATCGGCAGTTTGACGAATTGTTCGTACTCGTCCTTATGCGCCGCGAACCATTCGCGGTTATTGTTCTTCTTCAATTTCCGGAAAAAGGCGAGGCTCTCTTTCGGGAATCCGGTGAACGGAGGGAATTGGAATTCATCCAGTTCTTTCAGCATGGCGACCTACGATGGCAAGGGAAGGGTGACAACGGCAGTGGTTCCTTTGTTCAGTTGGCTGTCCACGGTAATCGTGCCGCCGTGAAGGCGGACGCATTGTTGAACGATGGTCAAACCGAGTCCGGTGCCGAAAATGTTGGAAACGTTCGATGCGCGGAAGAACGACGAGAAAAGATGTTGCTGTTCCGCCGCGGGAATGCCGATTCCCTGATCGGCGACGGTGATGATGCATTGGGAATCCCGCCGTTCGATGTGTACGGTTACTTCGGTCGTATCGCGCGAATATTTCAACGCGTTCGACAGCAGTTGATGGGCGACCGTTTTCATCAGCGCGGCGTCGAGCGGAAGCGAAGTGACGTTCCCCTGCTCCCGAAGGACGAAACGATGATGCGATTCCAGGTCGGCCATCAGTTCCGCCGCGGTCTCGCGGTACAACGTTTCCAGATCCACCGGAACGATCGACAGGGAATATTCTTCGGTGCTCGCTTTCGTCGTGAAGGTCACGTCGCGGACGAGATCCACCATTTGGCGGATTGATTCGTTGATGCGCAGAAATGCCTGATACCGCCGTTCGTCGCTCCACTTGTCCAGAAACCGCTCCAGCAATTCCGCATTGGCCGCGATGGTCACCAGCGACGTGCGGAGCTGATTGCTCACCATGGCGATGAACCGGGATTTCAGGTCGAGCAGTTCCTGTTCGCGCTGTACGGCGGCGGCGTGATGCCGCTGTGCATCGATCGCCACGGTGCGGTCGACGATCGAACCGACATATTTTTTTGTGCCGGAGTCCGGCCGGATTTCGGTGAAGGTAATGGAGGCGGAGATGGTATCGCCGGTGGCGGCCACAATATGCGTGTCGCCGCGGAACTGTTCCGTCCGGTCGGCAGATTGTTTCCACTGTTCTTCATAAAATTCCCGTTCTTCGGAGGGAAATAGGCGGGAAAAATGTTTCCCCGCCAGTTCATCCATGCCGTATCCGACCAGTTCTTCCAGAGCGGGATTGATGGATTCGCACACGCCCTGTTCGTCGGCGACGAAATGGGGGAGCGGAGAATGCTGCACCAGGGAGCGGAGGCTCTGTTCAGCGTCGTCACGGTCCGCCGTGGCACGGGTAAGGGAGGATTGCAGCGCCGCGATGGCATGTTCGCCCCCTTTCACTTTTTCTTCGAGTTCGGCAATCAGCGCATACAGTTTTTGTTTACTCTCCTGCAGCGCGTGTTCGGTGGCGGTGCGGATCACGGTCTGCTCCTGCA
>CAZRWF010000078.1:0-9426 GCA_964603685.1 uncultured Chitinophagaceae bacterium | reverse complement strand
TCCTGCAGCCGCGCGATCTCGGACCGTTGCGCTTCGTTCAGTTCATGTTGTTCGTGCAATTCCGTTCGCAGAACTTCCATTCCTCGCTCCTGTCCGGACAATTGTTCCCGCACCGCGGCGGTGTGTTGCTGCAGCTGACGTACTTCGGCAGAAAGCGCATCGATCGTCTGCTCTTTGTTCCGCACGTCGGAGCCCAGAGCCGTGGCGCGAGTTTCTTCCGTGAGCGCTTTGGATTTGAACTCCGACCGCTGGCGTTCGATCTCCGCGAGCTGCCGTTCCATCTCCGCGCGGATGGACGATTCATGCTGCAGTTGCGCGGAGAGAGATTGAATCTGTTTGTCTTTCGCGATCACTTCACCGCCGAGATTGGCGGTTTGCGCAGAAATTTGCCGGCGGATCTCCTCAATCTGACGTTCTTTTTCCTCCAGCTGAGTTTCCAGTTTTTGTTTTTCCGAAGCGAGATGCAGTTCGGTGTTCCGGAGGGTGAACGATTTTTCCTGCTCTTCTTCCAGAAGCCGCCGAAAATGCCGTTTGATCGACACATAGGAAATTCCGGCAAGACCGGAGACGATCAAAAATGAGTAGATGATCACATCCATGCGATTCGGTCAATTCCCGGACGACGTGTGATCGTGGACGATCCGCCATCCGTCGTTCGTATATTTGAAAAGAAGCGTGAACAATCCCCACGGTTCATCGCGTGTGCGCCGGAGACGCCAGGTGCCGAAGACGAGAGCGGCATCGGTTGCGAGACTGTCCACCGTGACGCCGCTGAAACTGAGCGTTCCCATTGTTTCCGGATCGGAATATCGCCGGGAATACCGATCCAGCGTTTGTTGCCAACCAAACGTTACGGTCCCGCCGGAAGCAAACCGAAGCGAATCCGATTTCGTATATCCTTTCATATATGCCGGAATGTTTCCCGCATTCCATCCCTCGACCTGCTGCTGCAGCACGCGGCGGATCTCGGTGTCCATCGATCGAAAGGAGTGCTGAGCCCATGTTGAACTCACCGCCGCAAACAATAGTTGTACTAATAGTGCTGTTTTCATTCCTCGCAAAGATAATGAAAACTTCCATGAATAATTCAGTGAAAAGTAAAAAAAGATCGGCAGAATCGGAGGGAGAATGAAATTTTTGATCGACAACATCGAACTCGTTTTGAGCACGGCCGGATTGGCGGTGATCTGGTTTGTACCGGAACTGATCGCCGGGGGGCATGATTCCTGGCAGGTGACCGCATTGACTGCTACCGGCGTCGGAGTGTTGCACGGCGTGATTTTTTGGATCATCCGCCGCCGGCAGCGGACGATCCGCAACGAAGCGATCGCCGAAATTCAATTGATGTTGAAAGATCAGATAAACAGCCAGCTGACGGTGATCACTCTTTCGGCCGAACAGGCGAAGGAGGGGGTGTCGCGCGACGAACGGCTGCGGCAAGTTCAGGAGACCTCCGTGAAGATCTCCAAAATGTTGTCCGGAATCTCCGACGAGTCTCTTCGCCGTTGGCGGGGACGGTATGCGAATTTATTCGATAAACCGTGACCGGAGATGCGCATCCGGAATCGGGCATGAATCGTACCGACCGAACAGCGCATATCGATATCGCGCAAAGAGATCGTACGCGGCATCGCGGAGCGGACGGGGTAGAATTTGGAAAACGAGGAGGATGTTCCACGGTCCGCCGAGATAAGAAGCGACGCGGAATGCGCCGTCGGAACGGATAAATATTTTTTCCAATCCGTTTTGTTGTTCGATGAGAACGAGGGAATCGATCGATCGAAGATCCGGATGCCGTTCCAACACACCGCGGGCAAAGTTGCTCTGCAATGAGGCAAAACGGAGCAACTTTTTCCGGTCGCGGGCGATGATGAACCGGACGGTGGAATTGCAAAATCCGCACACGCCGTCATACAACAATACCGGATTCGATTGGTCAGTCATGCCGTTGCCAGTCCGTTATCGTAAAGGAATTCCGTAAAAAATATTGTGCTTGCCGGATGATCGATCGGTGCCGCGCCGGTGCGACGGAGGCTTCCCGAAGAACGCGCTGATAGATCGTAACTGCTTCATTCCGTTTTCCCGACAACTCCGTGACATTTCCGTACCGGAGAAGGCTGCGCAACCGGTCTCCGGCGGTCAATGTCGTTGCATCGGAAGAGATGGCCTTAAAAAAGTATTCCGCACCGCCGTCGAGATCCCCGCGAGCCGTTGCGATGGTGCCGAGGACGTCGTAGGCCGGAGGAGCGCTCCCGGTGGCATTTGTCGGATCAAGTTCCAACGTATATCGTGCCTCCCGTTCGGCATTCACCGTGTCCGCAGCCAATGAGAGAAATTGTAAAGCGCTGCGCGCGTGTGCCGGAATCCGCAATTCACGCAGCCATCGCAACGCCGTCCCGTGCGGATCCATCTCCGCTCCTGTCGGGGCGCCGGAAAACGTAAACGTAAAATCCTGCTTTGACTGTTCCACCACAATCCGTTTCGTCACTGTGCGAGCGCCGAAAGAGAAGACGATCGGCAACGGAACGGTGAACAATTCGCCGCGTTGTTCCACGGTGACCTTTACGATATGCGTGCCGCGGACAGTCTTTTCGCTTTTCCACTGCATCACCAGATCGGGTAATCCGGTCCTCTTTAACCATTGATCAAAGAACCACGGAACGGGTGTCCCATACTCCGGTTCGATGATTGTGCGCAGTCCCTCCCAGGTCAACGGTGCGGACGAATGGCCTTCCAACCATCGTTTCACAGCCGCATCGAACACGTCATCGCCGGCAAGATATTCCAGCATCAAGAAGAGATACGCCGCTTTGGAGGAATAGTACGGAAAAGCCGCGGGAGGGATATCTTCTGCCTCATGGATCGAAGGAAAAGGATAAAAGGTCAATACGTCGGCAGCCAACGCAAATCGATCTTCCTGCCGATATTCCGGACCGCGCGATTCGGAAAAACGGACCGTTAAATACCGCCGAAATCCCTCCCGCAGCACTGTCTCTGTGCTCCCGAACGGCGTACAATATTCTTCGGCAGCAACGCCGATCCATCGATGATGACGGGAAGACTTCAAGTACAACGTATCGAACTCCGCGATCATTTCCGGAGACCGAAAAAGTTCAACTCCGGGAGCAAGGACGATCGGATCGCGTGATGTCGAGTCCGTCGCGGTGAAAAAAAATTTTCGATGCGGCAGGGTGGGTGCAATGCCGGTCTTTTTCTGAAAAAAAACACGGGCATCGTTCATCAGCCGCACAAGAGAAACGGCCGTTGAGCCGTCGATCAATCCGGGAGGGGAATACAGGGATACGGAAAGTCCGGACTCCTCCGATCGAAACTCCTCGACGCCGACAAATCCGAACAGAGTGAAACGTGCATAAAACGAATCGGGTGCGGAGGACCGGTTCAACCGGACGATGGAACGTTCGAGCGTGTCGATGGTATTCCATTGTTGTTGCAACAGCAGCATCGAACGTGGTGATTCGATACTCAACGAATAGTGTTCGGGAATTTTTAACGGAATATGCGGCAGCCACATCATCGAATCGTTTGCGAAGAGGAGCATTTCGCGATGGTTGAGCTGTGCTCTGCCGGGTGTGTTGACGGATGGAAGCAAAAACTGAATGCTGCACAATCCCGTGTCGTTTTCACCGAATGCCTCTTCGGTTTCGATGGAGAGGGTGGAAAATCCTTCGCCGCCCGGGGGAATCGTTTCGTACTCCAGCGGTTCGTTGGCGGCGTTGCGGACGGAGAGGACATTCATTCCTTCCGGAATGCGGACCTCGAACGGACGTTGTTCGTCCGTCGCGTTCCATCGAAATGCGACCGTACCGGACAATGCCGTAGCGGAGTCGGAAAATTTCAATCCGGCATCGAACGACAGCAGGCGAACCTGAGAGAGCAGTGCGACGGGAAAGATCAACAATAAAAGAAGGATCCGTTTCATAATTCGAACGGGCGGTCGATATCCATTTCCATGATCTGGGACGTGCCGGCGTAAACGATGGCGGTGCTGTTGGACGGGAGCTGGATCAGCCAATCCCCCTTGGCGTTCCGGACTACGGTACCGAACAATTTCCGCAAACGCAACTGTGAGAACTTTTCCCAAAAGATCCAGCCGAAATATGCCGTCCCTTCCTTAAGATAGAACGCCGGCAACCGTTCACCCGGTTCGATCGTGACGGAGGCGACCGTGACCGGGACAAATCCCCGCTGCTGCAATATCTCAATAAATAAACCGGAAATATCCTCACCCTCATGGATTAACTCGTGTTTGGAGCGTTTCACGGTTTTTCCATCGACGATCTCCTTCAGTGCCGCCGTCAATGACTCCCGGGTATGAGGCATGTCGTTCCTCATCTCTCCAAAAATCCGCGCACTTCGGCAAAAAAACTTTCGGGTTCATCCAACCAGGGGAAATGTCCTGATCGTTCCATCATGGTGAGTGTCGCCGCCGGGATCTTCTTTGCCAATACGGAACTCCACTCCGGTGAAACATGGACATCGTGTGTTCCGCCGATGATAAGAGTCGGGGTGGTGATCTCGTGCAGTCTTCCGGTGACATCGTACCGGTTCAATTCGGTCATGGCGAAATATTGATTCCGCTGTGCATTAAAATCCGCCTCCGCAAAGACAGTTTCGATGATCTGTCTCCCTTCATCGGTCTGGAGGTCGAAACGATAGACAGCGCGGTTAAATCGTTTCACTCGTTCGTCGGCGGGAAGCGTGCGGACCTCTTTGGAGATCCGGTTGAACTCCGGAAACAGCGGATGTGCCGGATCGCGGAACGTTCCCTTGTGGAATTTTCCGGTCGGCGCCGAACAGACGACAATCAGTCGTTGTACCGGCACCGGATGGGCAAGGGTGTATTCCAGCGCCGTCCATCCGCCGGCGGATTGTCCCATAACATGCCACCGGTCGATGCCGAGATGGAGCCGCAATGCTTCGATATCGGAGACGAGGGTCGGAATGCCGTATTCATTTTTATCCTGCACAGGGCCGGAGCGCCCGGTGCCCCGCGGATCAAGGCGGATCAGCGTAAAATGTTCCGCCAGTGTGTCCAGCGTCGTCCAGCGGTGACCGTCGATGCCCCAGGGGACAGGGGCGATGAGGAGGGGATGACCATGTCCGGATTTCGAATATCCGATTACTTTCGATTCATGATGAAATGTATTGACCGAATAATTCATGAATGAATATACGGAAGAAAGCCGAATGTTGGAAAACGATCACACACGGCCGACATTCGGTTACATGGAAATAAAGAATACTCAGCAGTTTTTTCCCATGCCGAATAATTAAAACTTCGCCGTGACCCCGGCGATCGGTGTGATGCCGAAATCATATCGCGGTGTTCGCACGACCGTTCCCGCTGCATCCGGTTTGAACGAATAGGACATAATATTGTCCCGATTGTATACATTCCAGAGATCGACATACACCGTTAACGACCACCCGTGAAAGATATATTGTCTGTCTACCCGGATATCAAGCGCATGGTGATCGGGATACCGGGCAGAATTCACCGGTCCGTCAAGGAGATAGAATATGCCGTTTTTTTTCACTGTTCCGACAACAGGTGTATATGGATTTCCCGATGCGTACTGGAACTTTGCACCGATCTGCCATCCCTCACCCATTTCGATTCCCGCGATCACATTGAGGATATGCGTGCGGTCAAATTCCGCATCATACAATGTTGCTCCAGCATGATCTCTCCTCCGCGATGTTGAATAGCTGTATGAAAGGCTCCCGACAACACCGCCGGAGAATTTTTTCTGGATCGCTGCTTCGATTCCTTGCGCGTAGCCGCTTCCGGAATTGACGAGAACGCCGTTGCTGTCCGATCCGACGATCACGTCGTTGAGTTCCTTGTCGTACGCTTCAATTGTCATCCGGGTATCGTCTTTCATCAAATGCTCAAGACCGATGATCGTGTGGATCGCTTTGCTGCTGCGAAGCAAAAGATTTGCCGGATCTGCCGAAATTTGGTAACTGGCCGGTGTCTGCACGAATGCACCGCGGGAAACATTCACGGCGGTCTGATCGGTGAGATGATAAGAAAATGAAACACGCGGGCTCACCGTTTCTTCACCGATCATCGTGAATCGATCGTACCGCAGTCCGAACGAAACGGTAACGGGTGAAAAAATACGGTAGGATGTTTGGACATACGCAGCAAACTTTTCCGTTCTTCCTGGTTCGTATTGAATGACCGCTGCCGGAATGATCGTACCAGTCCGTGTGGTATCCTGCGGCGTCCGGCTGATGTTTTTGGAGCCGATCGATTTTCCCACCACACCGATCATCACGTCTCCGGCGAAAGAGATTTGATAGGTTAATTCTGATTTCAGCATCAATTCCTCTTCAATGATCTCCTCTCCGCGGAGGGATCGCTGGGTGAGTGTTCCCTGTTCTGTGGACCAACCGTTGCTTGTGTATGAGAGCGTCGATCGAAGATACGAACGGTCCGATAAAAGGGAGCGCCAATTGATGCCGATGGCGGAACCGTCATCATCCCGCGCCAGAACGTCATATTTGTTCACGCTGGATGACTCGCGCGTGCTTCCTTCCCGGTCGATCTTATCGATATAATAGAATCCCACAAGACTGATTCTGTTCGCATGGTCGATGTCGTACGTAAATTTTCCGACAGCATCGTAATACCGCGGGGCAGCAGGTCGGTCCATTAATTTCGTCAGAATGTCAAAAAATCCGCGCCGCAATGAAAAGATCATCGTCGTATTGTCCGCGATCGGACCGTCCGCCATGACGCCGAATCCGGCGATGTTGGTGTTCAAGTCGTAGTTGAGCATTTCTCTATTTCCATCCAGCAGTGTCATGTCGAAGACGGACGACATTTTATCGCCGTACCGGGAGGGAAATCCGCCGGTTAAAAAATCGACCTTTTCCAGAAGCGCCGGATTCACGATGCTGATGATCCCCATAGATTCACCGGATCGGGCGAAATGGATCGGATTGTAGATCTCGATATTGTCCAGCAGTGTCAAATTTTCATTGGGACTGCCGCCGCGGACGATCAGCTGAGCGCTTTTTCCGCCCGCAGTGGCGACGCCGGGAAGCGACTGCATAACGCGGAAAATATCTTCCGCCGATCCCGGCGATCGGCGGATCTCTTCAGGGGACAACGTTCGAATACTGGAGACATTGTCCGCTCGTTCCTGAAACATCTCTGAGGGCACATCCACCGTTCTGAGTTCAACGGCGGAGACCGCGAGATCGAAATGCAGAGAGGTATTTTGATTCGGCACAACCACGACATCCGTTGTTGATCGTCGTTCATAACCGATCAATGATGCTTCCACCGTGTATGTTCCGGGAGGGATACGGGTGATAACAAAATATCCATCATCATCGTTTGATGCGCCGAGCACCGTGCCGATGATCCGAATATTCGTTCCCGGAAGTGCCTGTTGTGTCACGGCATCCCGTACTTCGCCGGAGAGTGTTCCGTGCTGTTGTTGTGCAATCAATCGGTTCAACAGAGCAATACTGAGAGAGATCAATAATAAATGTTTCATAGACGTTCCTTGTCAGACGATTGGTGAGAACATCATTTCGATCGCGACTTTCCATATGATGCCGCCGCAATGAAAAAGATTCGGGATTTCACTGATATTTTTATGCCTTCCTCTCCGATTTTTCCTATATTTCCGAACAACGACGCTGGACTCTCGTACCCTCTATGCGCACACTCATCACCTCATCGTTTCGCACCGCGGCAAAAATCATCGCCGCCCACGGGATTGTCGCCTTTCCGACCGAAACGGTGTACGGATTGGGGGCCGATGCTTTCCACGGCGATGCAGTGAAAAAAATTTTTGCGGCGAAAGGGCGGCCCGCCGACAATCCGCTGATCGTCCATGTCGGATCGGTCGACGGGATATCGTCGGTCGTTTCATCGATCCCGTCCTTCGCCGAAAAGTTCATCGAAGAATTTTTCCCCGGCCCGCTCACGCTGGTGCTGCCGAAGAGCAAAAAAATTTCGCCGCTGGCGACGGCCGGACTTTCCACGGTCGGTGTCCGTGTTCCGAAACATCCGGTGGCGGTAAAATTTTTGACGGAATGCGGCGTGCCGGTCGCCGCTCCGTCGGCGAATCTTTCCGGCTCGCCGAGTCCCACCACATGGCACGCGGTGAAAAAAGATTTAAACGGACGGATCCCGTGCATTTTAAAAGGAGACCGTTCCCGCGTCGGCGTCGAATCGACCGTGGTGGACTGCACAGGAAAATCGCCGGTGATCCTTCGTGCAGGAGGGGTGACGCTGGAACAATTACGCAGTGTCATACCGTCCACGCGGCTGCAGAAACAACAATCCGCCGTTCCGAAAAGCCCCGGGGTGAAATACCGTCATTATTCCCCTTTGGCGTATGTTTTTATCGTCAGCGGCGTGCAAGAGACCGTGCCGATGAAAAGTGCGGCCTATATCGGATTGCAATCGGCCGGCCGCGGTCCGTTCGGCGTGAAAAAGATCTGCCGCACTCCCGAAGAGTATGCCCGCTCGCTGTTCCATTTTTTCCGGGAGTGTGATGCGCGGGGGATTGAAACGATCTATTGCGAACAGGTGAGCGAAGGGGGAATCGGACTGGCGCTGATGGACAGGATACGGAAAGCGGCCGTTCAATAAAGAGAAATGACCACAGATTCACAGATCTATCATCGAGGGATATATGAAATACATCTATACTATGCTCCTCTGTTGTTTGTGCGCGAGTGTGCTTGCGCAGGATAAAAAACAGAAAAACGAAACATCGGCGTCCGCCACCGTTCTTTCGAAGGAACAGAAAAAAGAGGTGAAAGACGGCGAAATGAAAAAATATTTCCTCGTCTTGCTGAAACGCGGTCCGAACCGTAGCCAGGATTCCGCTTCGGCGGCGGCGCTGCAAAAAGCCCATCTCGACAACATCACGCGTCTCTATAATGAGGGGAAGATGGATATCGCCGGACCGATGGGCCATGACGGAGATATTCGCGGAATTTTTATCTTTAATTGTGAAACGTACGAAGAGGTGTATGCTCATTGCTCAACCGATCCGATGATCAAAGCAGGGCGTTTAGTGATGGAAATTTATCCTTGGTGGGCGGCGAAAGGGGCGGTGTTGAGGTAGGGGGTGAAGGGTGGGGTGTGAAGGTTAAAGGTTAAAGGTTGAAGGTTGAAGGTTGAAGGTGGGAGGTGGAAAGTGGAAAGTGGAGGGGATTGGGAAAAGACAATGATTTTGAATTTAATGATGCAACGAAATAGATAATGACGATTCAGGAAAATATTCCGCTTGCATTGCGAACAACGATCGGACTGGGTGGTCCGGCGAGATATTTTTCGCAGTGCACTTCGGTGGACGATCTGAAAGAAGGGCTCTCCTTTGCGAAGAAAAAGAATATTCGCTTGTATATTCTTGCCGGCGGGAGCAATAC
>CAZRWF010000077.1:0-13738 GCA_964603685.1 uncultured Chitinophagaceae bacterium | reverse complement strand
CATTGTGGAATGCAAGGTGCCGTGCGGAGTGCAGGTGTTCGGAGGTTCAGTGGAACGTTCGACAATCGTATTCGAGGGAGACTGTTCGAAATCGTGCATACGGAAAATCACCTTCCGGAAGATGCCACACCGCCTCGGCCAGAAGGGGGAGAGTGCGGCCGGAGAAGGTTCCGTATTCTTTGACCGGTGTGGACCAATCGTACGATCGATATGTCGATCCGTCTTCCGATAAATACCGGTCGGACGATCGGAAATTAACCAACGCTCCGGTCGTATCGAAAAAGAGCCGGGCGCGTATCGTCTGTCCGGCATTGGTGAATATCGCCTCCACGGAGAGTGAATCGATCGGTTTCCAGAGAATGGCCGGATCGGTCAGCCGGGAAGGGGCCAGAAGACAGATATCGTTCAAGAGCGTCACTGTTTCACTGTGCGTCATCGAATCTCCGCGCGCATCCGCAACTTTAAACCATCCCGCCACGCTGATCTCCATCGTCGCACGCTCATTAATGTATTGGTGAAGTCCGTCGAACGGTATGCCGTACAACGACGAACGGATGTAAAACAAGCGGACATTCGGCGTGAAAAATTCATACTGTTCGGCGGCGATATCGAGCCAATCGCCCTCCGGCTGTCGCTTCATCGATCCGGAAAAATTGACATGAAGATGGGAGATATCCGGTTTTCCCACGGCACCGGTGAACCGGAGATACCGTTGCACAGGAACAGGAAGCGTGGCAATGGTTTCTTCGGTGATGATAGGTGGTGGCATCGTCTGTGTCAGCCGCCATTCTGCTTCGGTACGATATGTTTCGTAATATCCCGAAGAACATCCGCCGGCGGCAGCAGAGACGGAAAGAAGAACGATGAGATTGGGAATCGAACCGAATTTGGCACTGATCCAGTTTCGCAAGACAATGCTCTGCGATACGGCGACCGCGGCGGCGGCATATTTCCACCATTCTGATCGTTCCAGCAAAAAAAGAATGATGGAAAGGAAAAACAACACCGACGCCGTCAACCACACAAAACCTTCTTTTTTGGAGATTAGGTGGGGAATCTGCGGTACCGGTGCAAGATGAAATGCCTTGATGAATCCGAGCAAATGGATCGCGGCATGGATTCCGACAAAAATGGTGAAGAGATATTTCATTGCGTGTGCCTCATTCCTTCACGGCAGTCATGTGAAAAAGAATCTCCCAGCGTTGACCGCCCCGTTGCATCACCAGCAAATTTCTGCCGTGGACGGGGATGCCGTTGTTCGTTGCATAATACGCCGTGAGTAATGTCATTCGTGTTTCGGTCCGGTCAACCGACAGTACAACGATCGAATCGATCCTTCCGCCGGCCGAAATCCCGCGCTGGAAATTGGCGATCACCGCTTCTCTGCCGATCGCATCGTATCCGGGAACATGCGCGGAGACATACCGGGCCGTTTCGGCATAAAGTGGTCGGAGAAAATTTGCATTGCCGGAGTTATAGGCCGTTTTCCATTCTTCGATGGACTTGTCGATCTCGGTATGAACTCCGGCGCCGGTTTCCCGATCTGTTCCTTGAGCGAAGATTACCGCGGCGGAGAGGAGGGAAAAAAGTAAACACCACATGGTTCGCATGATCAGAACTTCCATCCCAAGAAAAACACCGGTGCACGGAACACCGGATTGGCGCCGTCGCCGAAATCAGCCGGTTTATTCCCTTCGATCAACCCGAATCCGACGAGATATTGAAGATTGATATATAACGGGGAATCCTCGAACACAAACGTATAGCCGAAACGAAATTCATTCCACAGGTCGAATCCGTTGTAATATTTCCGTTCGGTGGTGGAGTAAAAAGAGTTATACCCCGGCCACAACTGATACTCCAGATGAAAATTGCCGAAGAGATATCGTTTGTACCCGAAAAAGAGGGTCCACGAATGGTTGACGCCGACATCTTTGGTGATGGTATTTGCCGTGATGAGGATGTTCATCCACGCCGGTTCTTTTTCCGCCGGGGGCTTTTGCGGAATGTCGGCATACGAGAGTCCGAGCATCCAAACATTCTCCGGATCAGGATGATAGGCATATTGAATCGCGTAGATCCGGAACGCCGGAGAGAGTGGACTCAATTCCAATGAATGTTTCCGCTCTCTCGTTTCCAAGGTGTCCAATGCGAGAAGGGGGACGGAATAAAAGAGCAGCACGAATGCCGCACCGACAAAGGTTCTGTTGAGAGGATGCATACGTTTCCCGTTGATGAATTGTCGGGATGAGGTACGCAATTATTTTGCCAACGTACTGGTTCGAAAAATCGAAGGAGCGGGGATGAAAAATCGTAAAAATGAGGAGAGGATCGGCTGACTTTATTATATTCAGGAATTTAAAACAGGAGAAAACAATCCGAATGCGTTTGCGGTGAAAAGGCGAACGTCACTCTTCGTTCAGTAAAGGACGGTTGGCGACAAAATCGAAGAGCGTCAACCGGCGCAAACGGTACAACGTGGTCCAATAATCGGCGATGGTCTGAATGCGCGCGCGATAGGCGCCGTCCTTTTCGGATTGTGCGAGGAAGAGGTTGGGAATGTCGATTTTTCCGATAATGAATCGTTCGCGGGCAACATCGAACCGGCGCTGTGCCACCGTATCCGCCTTTCCGGAAAGAGCCACTTGTGTTTGCAGCTGCCGGAATCGTCGCACCTGGTACAACACCTCCTGCCGGAAGGAGAATTGCTGCGAAGCGATTGAGGTCTCCACGCGGGACCGTTCCGCTTCCGCGGCTTGAACGGCATTGCTGCCGCTGCCGAATCCATACAAAGGAATTTGCAGTTGTATGCTGAATTCCTGCTGGTCGAGCAAATTGATGTACGCATCGCCGAACGTATTCGCTTTTTGATTCAGTCCGACATTGGCGAAGACCGACATCGAGAACGAATTCGATGATTCCGTCTGGCGGACGTTCCGATCCGCCGTCAGTAGTTGCGATTGAAATTCCAGCATATCGCTGCGGAACCGACCTGCAAATTCCAACGCTTTTTCCGGATCGACGTCGATCATCACCGGTGAATCATTCGGTTCCACGACGAGTGTTCGTCCGTCCGTCACTCCCACGGCGTGGCGGAAGGACTGCAGCGCCCGGTCGTATTCGATCTGCGCGCTTTCGAAATTCGTCCGTGCATTCAGAAACGCCAGTTCGCTTTGCAGCAGGTCGTTCTCCGCGATTTTCCCCACGTTGAACCGCCCTTTGGACATTTGAAACAAGGTGTCGTTGATCGCCAGGTTCAGCTGCGCATTGTTCACATTCATCACAGCGAGATAATAACCGAAAAATTTTGTGGTGATGTCGATCGCCGCATCTTCCATCGCTTCGGCGAACTCCCGGTGAGAGGCCTGGTAAGAGAGGTCTTCAATTTCATAATTCCACGCCGACGTGTTAATGGAAAACAACGGCTGTCGAATGGAGAGCGTTAACGGCGTGGAACGGTAGACCGCACTTTTGGTTTCCAGATTGTCCAATCGATTGAGACGGGAGAAAAGCGAAATTTCCGTGTTCGTCCACGGAAGGCGCTGGATAAGAGCAAGGGCCACAGAGGATTGTGCCTGACGCTGGAGCAAAAACGAATTGCTCCCGTCCGGCTGCGTGATGCTGTTAATCGTCCGGATAAATTGCGGCGCATCGGCCTGCAATGACAGCTGCGGCAAAAATCCGGCGCTGAATGCTTTGTACCGGAATCGTTTGGCGGCATATGCCGACCGTGCCATGGCGGAAAGCGGCCCGTTCTCCTGTCCCATCCGGATGCTTTCGTTCAGCGTCAGAACGAGCGTGTCGGCGGAACCGGTGGATTGTGCGTGTGCGGAAAAAACACCGCACCACAAGATCGAAAGAACGAACGCGGAACGTCGCAGGGCCAATGACGGATTATTCATAGCGGAGAGATTGGATCACATCCTGATCGGCGGCACGTTTGGCGGGGAAATACCCGAACGCGATGCCGATGGTGATGGAAATGGCGAATGAAATGACGATCGACAGGGCGGAGACGATGGTGTTGATACCGGCCGTATATTCGATAAAAAAGCTGATGGCGAATCCGAGAATAATTCCGATGATCCCGCCGGAGACGCTGATGGTGGTGGCTTCGGAAAGGAATTGCATCGTAATGTCTCCGCGCGTCGCGCCGACCGCCCGGCGGATGCCGATCTCCTTTGTCCGCTCCATCACCGACGCGAGCATAATGTTCATGATGCCGATGCCGCCGACGACCAGCGAAATCGATGCGATCGCTCCGAGCACGATGTTAAAAATTTCTTTCGTCCGCTGTTCCTGTTTGAGCAGTTCTTCGGGAACAATGACGGAAAAATCGACCACGCCGTTATGCCGCCGCTGCAGCATCCGGCTGATAATCTCCGCGAGCGGACGGATCATCGCCGTGTTGTCTACCCGGACAACCAGCCGGTCGATCTGATGATAATTGACCGCCTTTTTTTCGGTCTCTTCCTCGTTATTGTTATTTCCGTCCCGTGCCGCATTTTGAATGTCGCGCCGCGTGACGAGGGAACGGTTTTTGAACCGGAGCAGAACGGTGTTGACGGGGGAATAAATGTCGTAATTGTAGTCCCGAAGCCCCAAATGCTGAATGTTCTGTTTGGTAATGTTCCGTTCCTCCATCACGCCGATCACCGTCAGCCACAGTTTACCGCATTTGATCTGCTTGCCGATCGGGTCTTCCCGGGTAAAAAACTTCGTGCGGATACCGTGGCCGATGATCGCCACGGGCAGGGAACGTTCGTAATGTACGGCGGAAAAAAACGTGCCGCGTTCCAGCCGGTGTTCCGAATGTCGGAAAAAGGCGGAATCGACCCCGACAAGTTTGGTGGACCGTTTTTGTCCCTGACGCAATGCTACCGTTTCCAGCACCACTTCGGGACTCACCGATTCCACATTGGGAAGGTTGTGCAGGATGCTTTCGGCATCCTTCAGCGTCAGACCGGGCGAAAACTTTTTTTTCTCCTCCTTCTGCTTGCCGTCGTCCTCATCGACCTTTCCTTCTTCCTGCTCGATGATCGGCGTGATGATGATGTTGTTCGTGCCGAGAAGTTTCATTTGGTCGAGGATCTCCTGCTGCGCGCCGCGGCCGATGGCGAGCATGGAGATGACCGACGCGACACCGAATACGATGCCGAGAGACGTGAGGCTCGAACGGAGTTTGTTCCGCGTGATCGCTTCGAACGCCGTCAGCACGTTGCTGATGAGCGCCCGCGACGGACGGAATCGTTGGAGCAAAGGAATAATACCGCGCCGGATCACGTCGGAACTTTCAACGGCCGTAAGGGGAGGGCGGCGGCATCGAGAGGAGCGGCGAGCAGGATCTCGTCGGTGTCGGACACTCCTTCTAACACGACGGCGGCATTGTCGTTCTGTGCGCCGAGTTTCACTTCTTGTTTGACGATTCCCCCTCGTTTCACGAAGACGAACGTGGTCGAATCCTGCGTGTGGACCGCTTCCAGCGGAACGGACAGTGCCTGCGGGATCCGAGTGACGACGATCTCATTTGCCGTTGTCATTGCGGGACGCAGCGTCGTATCCCGGTCATTGATGATGATCCGCACTTCAAACACTTTCGAATCGGAATTCGGCCGCTGTTCCCCGATGTTCGCTACATGAACCACATTGCCGGCCAGTTTTTTGTTCGGATCGGCATCCAATCGCAAAATCACCTCTTGTCCCACGGCGATCTTCTGGATGTCCACTTCGTTCACGTACGTGATCGACTCCATCATGGTCAGGTCCGGCAGCGTGGCGACGGTCGGTTCCCACGGACTGAGCGTTGCACCGACCACTTTTTTCTTTCCGTTCCATTCGCGGGCGTACACCACCATGCCGTCCGCCGGCGCGAGGATGGTAAATTGTCCCAATACGCTCTTCATGATGTCCATCTTCTGCTTTTCTTTCATCAAGTCCGCATCCACCGCTTGAATTTTGGCGATGGATTGCCGCGTTTTGGTGACATAATTTTTTTTGGCCTGCGCGATGGTCCGTTCCGTCCGGTCGAATTCGATTTGTGCCTGCCGTCGCACCGCCGGCGCTTCGTAGGTCGCCTGGTCGAGCACGATCTTTTTTTCTTCCAGACTGTAAATCAGGTTCACCAGATCGTCACGGGCCTGAGAAAGGGCAAGCGTACTGTCCAGCACCGCCTGCGTGTATTGTGCTTCCAATTTTTGCACCGAAAGTTCGGATTCTTTCAACCGGTTTGCGATTTCCGCCTTGTCCAGTTCCGCCACGAATTGCCCCGCTTTAACGACGGTCCCTTCGGCGATCAAATTGGAGATCTTCATCTGCCAAATGCCGGCTGCCCGGGCTTGTTCCGGACCTTTGATCTCAATGGAATTTTTGGCTTGCAGCTCGCCGGTGGTGGTGATGGAGACGATGAATTCACCCGACGTGGGCGTAATGACAATGTTGTTGTCTCGGGAATGTTCGCCGCGTAACATGAAGAAAAAAAGTATCAACAGCACACCGGCTGTTGATCCGTACAAAATTCGCTTTTTTGCCGGTAACGATTGATAGTACTGTCTGAAATATGAAAAGGTCATACTCATTTCCCGAAAGTCGGTTAGACGTTCTAACGTGGTGATTTGTTCAAAAAAATGAACAAAAAAATTGCCGGATAATATCCGTAAAAAAAGGTAAAGAAGGGAAAGTGTGAAAGCAACGATTCTGAGAGAGTATTTTTTTCGAAATATTGATCACTGAACAAGTGTAAAGAAGCACATTATTGAAATGAAATTTCGGACGAACTTTTATTCGCGACGCGTTACCGTATTTTTTCGCAATGAACGGAGTACGGTTGTGAACTCCCCGGGTATTGTTTTGCAGTGGATCATAAATCGATCGTAATGAATGGTTCGCTGTCAGCGGCAGTGATTCTCTTTTGGGGAATTGAGTATTTTTAAGGGGATATTTTGACTATATTTCATTGAATTAACGATAAGAAAATCGGGTTAAATTTCTTAAATATGATAAAAATGTCTTAAAACTATCGGATATTTAGAGAAATCCGAAGGATTGTTTGGCATTCAAATTGTAATATTTACGGTACCGACACAATAATTTCGGTGCGAGTTATGGTGCTGGTCAGTCAATAACCATTATGGACATCATCGGAAAAGCGCTGCAAAATCTTCTCCCGCTGTTGTATTTCATCACAGTGATTGCTTATGCTGGGGCCTTCTTTAAGAAGCATGAATGGTCCCGACGCTGGAAAACGACGTTGTTGTTTGCGACCATCCTTGTACATTTGTTGTATTTGGTGCTTCGGACGATCGAACTTCAGCATCCGCCGATCATCTCCGTATTCGAGATCATGTCGTTGTTGGCATGTTCCGTTGCCGCATCGTATCGACTGTTGGAGATCAAAACAGGTATTTACAACACCGGGCTTTTTATCATTTTTATTGCGCTGGTATTTCAGACGATCTCGACGATCTTTATCGAGGATATTTATGAAGTGGATTCTGTTCTCCGAAGCAATTTGTTGGGCATTCATGTGTTGAGCGCTCTACTCGGATATTCCGCTTTTACCATCTCCGCGGTCTATGGAATAATGTATCTTTTGTTGTACCGTGCCATCAAATCACAATCGTTCGGTATAATTTACGAGAACCTCCCCAATTTGGAGCGGCTGGAGTATTTGACGAAGAACGGCATCACAATCGGATTTTTCCTGTTGAGTATCGCCATTGCGATCGGGTATGCATGGTTGCCGAGTGCGATAGAAAATTTTTCATATTTTGACCCGAAATTGATCAGTACGATCCTGATTTGGGGAATGTATGCGGTGGGGATCTATTTAATCCGTTCCGGTAAACGGAGAGGAAGACAAGTGATGCATATTGCGATCGCAGGATTTCTGGTCACCGTCTTTTCGCTCACGATCATTAACATGTATCTGACATCGTTTCACTCGTTTATTCGATAGACCATGATTTATCAAGTTGGCATCAATCATAGAACCGCCGAGGTGGAAGCACGCGAGCGAATGTGGTTTTCGGACGATGAGATCCGGGCCTTTCTTCCGCTGATGAATCAGAAATTCTTTGAAGAGTGTTTCATGATCTCCACCTGTAATCGAACCGAATTATATGGGGTAATGAAGAACAATGGCGATGCGGATACGGCGGACAATATTATCGAAGAAATGATCCGATTCAAAAATGCCGGTGCAATCGTGACCCCGCAACACTTCTATCGGCTGAAAGATTTTTTTGCTGCAACACATTTGTTCAAAGTTGCCACGGGGATCGACTCCATGGTGCTCGGTGATGTGCAGATTCTGAATCAGATTCGCGACCATTATGCGATTGCATCGTATATTGGTTCGAGCGGTCCGGTGATGAATAAATTGTTGCAATCGGCCGTTCATGCCGGAAAGCGGACAAAAACCGAAACGGAGATATCCAAAGGAGCAGTGTCGATCAGTTACGCCGCGGTCGATCTGACGGCAAAAGTATTTTTCGATTTGTCGCAAAAGAAGGTGTTGTTGATCGGTGCTGGTGAAACGGGGGAATTGACGGCAAAACATCTGGCGGCGCGCGGGATTGGAAAATTGATCATTACCAACCGCACCGCACGAAAGGCGGAGGAGTTAGCACAGACATTTCAAGCGACCACCGTTCCGTTTGAATCGTTCATCGACACCGTTGCCGAAGCCGACATCGTCATCTCTTCCGTCGGCGCGACGGAGTACATCCTCACGGCGGAGAAATTAAAAACAGTGATGAACAAACGAACATCATCGCCGTTGTTGATCGTCGATATCGGCGTTCCCCGTAATATCGATCCTGCGATCAATTCCTTCGAAAATGTTTTTTTACACGATCTTGATTCGCTTTCCCATATCGTCGAACAAAATTACGCGCGCCGTAAATCCTGTATTCCCGCTGTCAATGCCATCATGTTGGAAGAATTAAATGAATTCAATCGATGGTACCAATCGCATGCCATTGCTCCAACCATCGACGGCTTGCGCGATCTGTACGACGCGATTCGAAAAGAAGAGATGGATGTGCATATCCACAAATTTAGCGAAAGGGACAAGGAAGTCGTCGATTTGATCACTCGCAGGATTGTACATCGTTTGGTCCAGCTGCCGGCTGCCGAATTGCGAAATGGCAAAGGCGAATCCCGGCAGCAAAAAGAGATGAAATTACAGTTGATTCGCGAATTGTTCGGTATCCGGCAGCATTCGCACAACCAACGCAAAAACGAAAGTTCAGAACGTGAAGAATAAACCGCTTGTCATCGGCACACGATCCAGCACCCTGGCCCTCTGGCAGTCCCACCATATTGCGGACCGGCTTCGAATCAAATTTCCGGAAACGAACATTCAGATCAAAACGCTGAAAACTACCGGTGATGTCATTCTCGATTCACCGCTGTCGAAAATTGGAGACAAGGGATTGTTTACCAAAGAACTCGACCGGGCATTGCTGGACAATGAGATTGACATTGCCGTACACAGTTTAAAAGATGTCCCGACGCAATTAAGCGCCGGTTTAATGCTCGGTGCCGTAACAGAACGGGAAGACATCCGCGATGTCTTTGTCGGCCATCCGTCAAAACAGTACTCTTCGTTTAACGCCGTGCCGAAGGGAGGAACGATCGCTACCGGAAGCCTGAGAAGAAAATGTCAATTATTGCATCTCCGGCCCGATCTCAACATTATCGATCTGCGCGGGAATCTGAACACACGCAGAGAAAAATTGGAGCATAGTGAGTGGGACGGAATGTTGTTGGCAAAAGCGGGAGTGCTCCGGTTAGGCTGGACGTCCATCATCACCGATACGTTTGCGCCCGACGTGATCCTTCCCGCCGTCGGCCAAGGTGCATTGGGGGTCGCCATACGGGAAGGAGATTCCGATGTGTTGAATGCGGTCTCGTGGATGAATCATTCCGAAACCCGGCAGGCCACTTCGGGTGAGCGGGCGCTGCTCCGACGATTGGAAGGGGGATGCCAGATTCCGATCGGTACATTCGGGCGGATTGAACACGGTAAATTTGTCATGGATGCGCTGGTCGGATCGTTGGACGGTAAACGGATCGTTACCGGCTCCATCAGCGGAGACCCAGAAAAATCCGTATCGCTCGGCACATCTCTTGCCGAAGAACTGCTGGCGCGCGGCGCCAAAGAAATTTTGGAAGAAATCAGAAAGAACACTGCGTGACAGCCGACCGACCATCCGGATCATTTCCTCTGCACGGTAAAACGATTGTCGTTACGAGGCCGCTGGAACAGGCCATGGAATTTTCCCGAATGCTGGAGGAAGAAGGAGCCTCGACATTGGTCTATCCGGCGGTGGAAATTGTCGACACGGATGATTGGAGCGACTGTGATGCCGCCTTGGCATCGGTCGACCGATATTCTGCCATCGTTCTGACAAGCGCCAATGCCGCCGATCGTTTTTTCCGGCGTGCCGCCGATCAAAATGTCTTGAACGCGTTGCAACGGATGAAAACATTTGTGATCGGCGAAAAAACTCGGAACACGGTTCACCGATACGGTGTTCACACGGAAGAGATGCCGGAGACCGCATCCGCCGAAGAACTGGCGCATGTGGTCGTGCGGAATTCGAACACGAACGACCGTCTGGTTTTTCCTAAAGGAAATCTTGCGGGCAACGAATTGGAAAACATCCTCTCGGCAAATGGAATAACGGTCGATGCCGTCACGGTGTATCGAACTCAAGAGCCGGCCTTCGACGAAACGCGCCGCACCATGGTGCGCACGATTGAAACATCCGCGGATATGCTCACGCTGTTCAGTCCATCGGGCGTCGCCCATCTTGTCCGGCGTGCCGCACCTGATTTCATTCGTTCGGTAAGTACGGCCGTCATCGGATCCACTACGGCCGTCGCTGCACGCCGTGAGCGGATGAATGTCGTCGTCGTCTCTCCGTATTCTGCACTCCGACCGTTTGTCACGGCGATCCGGGAATTTTATTCATCCATCAAAGAAAGAGCCAAGAACAGTGAACAATGATCTGTTGATCAGAGCAGCACGCCGACAATCCGTCGAACGAACACCCGTATGGTTTATGCGGCAAGCGGGCCGTTATCTTCCCGAATACCGCGCCGTGCGGGAGAAAGTTGATTTTTTAACGTTGTGTAAAACACCCGATCTGGCGGCGGAAGTAACGATCCAACCGGTAGATGTCATCGGCGTTGATGCCGCGATCATTTTTTCCGACATATTAGTGATCCCGGAAGCGATGGGAATGGAATTGATCGTGGAAGAAGGGAAAGGGGGGCCACGGTTTCCGTCGCCGCTCCGGACCATGGAGGCAATCAAAAAATTACGGCCGGTCGATCCGAATACGGACTTAAAATTCGTCATGGAGGCGCTCCGGTTGACAAAACAACGGCTGCAGGAACGTGTGCCGCTGATCGGTTTTTCCGGCGCACCGTGGACATTGGCCGCGTATATGATCGAAGGCCACGGTTCAAAAAGTTTTCGGTTCAGCAAAGAACTGCTCTTTTCCCGACCGAACGATGCTCATTTGTTGCTGCAAAAACTTTCGCACTCCGTTGCGGATTATCTGTGCGCGCAAGTCGATGCCGGCGCCTCCGTCGTTCAATTGTTCGATACGTGGGGGGGCATTCTGGCCCAGGAAGAATTCGAAGAGTTTTCCCTTCGATATATCCGTCAGATCGTCGAACAAGTCAAGAACAAAGGCGTACCGGTCATCGTCTTTTGCAAAGAGTGCGGCCACTCTCTCAAAAAAATCGCCGACTGCGGTGCCGACGTCGTCGGACTGGATTGGACGACCGATATCGGCAGTGCACGGAATGAGATCGGCCATCTCTCGGCGGTGCAAGGAAATCTCGATCCGACCATGTTATTCTCCACACCCGAAAGAATTGAACAGGGTGTTTCAACGATCCTTCGGAAATACGGGAAGGGATCGGGACACATTTTTAATCTTGGGCACGGCATTCTCCCCGAAACGCCGGTGGAAAATGTGAAAACGTTTGTAAACGCGGTCAAAACACACAGCGTTCCCTATCATACCGCAGAACGGTCAGCACCATGAAGCAGTTTAATTCCATTGATACCTCGTTGTTAAAAAAATATTCCGGTCAAGGCCCCCGGTATACTAGTTATCCCACGGCTCCCCTGTTCTCGAAATCATTCGGGCCGGACGAATACCGCCGCGAAATTGTCGCCACCAATGCCGCCGATGCTCACGCGGATCTGTCGCTCTATTTCCATTTTCCGTACTGCGACACGCTCTGTTATTTTTGCGGTTGTACGATGTTGGTAACTCATGATCACAGCCTCATCGAAAAATATAATAATTACCTCCGGAAAGAAATCGACATCGTTGCACCGATGATTTCATCGCAGCGCAAAGTATCGCAGCTGCATTGGGGCGGCGGTACACCGTCCTATCAACATCCCGATAAAATATTGGCCATCGGATCGTTCATCAAAAACCGGTTTCATTTTGCGGAGGATATCGAAGCGAGCGTTGAGATTGATCCGCGCGGATTGACTTTTGATCATATGAAAGCCCTACGCGAATCGGGATTTAACCGGGTCAGCATGGGAGTGCAGGACTTCCATCCGGCAGTGCAGGAAGCAGTGAATCGCATTCAGCCGGAATCGATCACGCGCGATGCCGTGACATGGTGCCGGCAGCTCGGTTTTTCCAGCATCAATTTGGATCTGATCTACGGGCTGCCGTTTCAAACAGTGAAAACATTCGAAGAAACGGTGGAGAAGATCATCGAACTTTCACCGGATCGGATCGCCGTGTTCAATTATGCCCATGTCCCGTGGTTGAAGCCCCATCAGAAAGTGATTAAACAGGAAACCATGCCGACCGTCGAAGAAAAGCTGGAAATTTTTAAAATGACGATCGAAAAACTTCTGGATGCCGGGTACTGGAACATCGGCATGGACCATTTCGCCAAAAAGAACGACGAGATGTCCGTGGCGCAACGGAACAAGACGCTGTACAGAAATTTTCAGGGTTATTCCACCAAGGCAGGATGCGATCTTTACGGCTTCGGCATGTCGGCCATCGGTCACTTCCAGCATTCGTATCATCAAAACCTCAAAACGGTGAAGGAATATACCGACGCGATCGGCAAGGGGGAACTGGCCACCACGCTCGGGTATCGCATGACGTCCGATGATCACATTCGGAAAGATGTGATTATGCGGCTGATGTGCGATATGGAATTGGATATTCCTTCTGTGGAATCACGGTACGGGATCACTTTTCGGTCCTATTTTGCCCCGGCATTCCCAAAACTTACCCCGTTCATGGAGGATGGATTGGTGACCGTGAATGAGGAAAAAATTATTGTCCATGGTCTCGGTCGATTGGTCATCCGGAATATCGCCATGGCATTTGATGCCTACATTGATGCCATGATGAAAGAAAAACCGATCTTTTCAAAAACGGTATAATCATGCTGATGCAAACACAGAAAAAAACCGCTGTTGTGCTGCTGCAATTGGGTGGCCCGGACACTCTGCAAGCGGTCGAACCGTTCCTCTTTAATCTTTTCCGCGATCCGGATATCATCGATCTGCCCGGCGCATTTTTATTCCGGAATTCTTTGGCACGGATCATTTCCTCCCGGCGGGCTCCTGCCGTCCAAAAATTATACCAACGAATCGGCGGTCGATCGCCGATTCTGAAGCAGACCAATTTGCAAGCGGCGCGTTTGTCGGAAGCGTTGAAATCGAAAGGGT
>CAZRWF010000076.1:0-14013 GCA_964603685.1 uncultured Chitinophagaceae bacterium | reverse complement strand
ACGCTGTGGGACACGATCCGCTCCGTCTTCCCGGTTCAGATTCCGTCCAAAACGTATCACGTCATTCAGGATATTCAGGTGGCGAGCGGCGACACGCTGGTAATTCAACCGGGGGTGAATCTAAAATTCGTCTATTCCACCAGCGGTACGCAGGCGATTGATTTCGACATCTATGGAACACTGATCGCCGAAGGTTCGCCGGTCGGTCCGATCACTTTCACCTCCTGGCGTGATACCACTGTCGGCGGGAAAACTTCCGCTCTCAACGATTCACTCGGTCCGGCGAAAGGACATTGGAATCACATCACGTTCCGCAACGGTTCGGGAAATTCCCGCGTTCGCAACGTCCATTTCCGCTACGGCGGCCGGGACGGATATGAGATGGTGTACTTCGAACAAAACCTCGCACCGCTGCAATTCGCCCGCAACCGGATAGAGTTTTCGGATGCCAACGGCATCACGGTGTACAACACGGTCGTTACGTTCGATTCGTTGATCATCGCCGGAAACGACGGACAGGGAATCTGGCTACAGAATAACGCCACCGTTCAGCTGTCGGTGAAAAATTCCGTCATCGGCAATAACGGCGGGAGCGGAATCTATAAGGAAGCGGCTGCCAAACTGCTGCTGGTGGATCAGTGCGTCATCCACAACAACGGCAATCACGGCATCGACGCCTATAACAACACCGTCCCGCTGATCGTCTCGAACAGCCGGATTCATCACAATGCGGCGCACGGCATCTTCGCCTATTCGCTCAACAATGCCGTCGACACACTGTTGCTCTTCCTGAACAACAAAGTGTTTAACAATGCCGGTGTCGGCATCATGTCGTCCCGCGCCTATTATTCCGCCGACTCCATCTATAACAACCGTTACGGAATCGGATTGGTGGGTCAATTGAGTCTGGCGGGAACCGGCAATGCGAACGGCAACGTGTATGATGACAACGCCATCTTCGGCAATCTGTATCACGGTGTGACGGCCGTGGAGTGGTATGTGGAAGGGAAAATCGGATTTTCGTTCCCCGCCGGTTACGGCGGAAAAGTATTCGCCGTCCGCGGCGATCTGGAAGTGGTCGCCGGCGACACGTTGATGATTGCGCCCGGTTCCATCTTCAAGTTTTCCAAAGAATGGGGGGACAGCCGGCTGCATGTGTACGGAACGCTTCTCTCCGTCGGAACCGGCAATCAAAAGATCGTCTTTACCTCCTGGCGCGATGATTCGTACGGCGGTGATACGAATCTCGATACGACCGCCACACTGCCGGTGCTCGGCGACTGGCGGCGGATCTATATCAATGCGGCGACGAGCAACAACACACTGTTGAAGCACACCATCGTCCGCTATGGCGGACTCGGCGGATATCCGGCGGTGGACATCAACACCAGCGCAGCGCGCGTGGAGTCCTCGTTCGTCTCCTATTCCTACACCGGCATTCAACTTTCGTACACGACGGCTGTGCTGTTCGGCAATGAGATCCACCACAATACGTACGGCGTGTATGTGTACGGCGCCGGAACACCCGCGATCAATTACAACAATATTTATTCGAACACCACCGGCATGGAGACCTACTATGTGGAGAATCCGATTAATGCCGAAAATAATTATTGGGGCGCCTCTACCGGTCCGTTAAAAAATACCGGAGCCAATCAAAACCCGACCGGCGCCGGAAATATTCTTCGCATCGTCGGAAACGGCGACGCCGATTATCAGCCGTATCTGACTGCGCGGCAGGGATTATTGTTCGGCGACGTGAGCGGTAACGGTCAGATCACGGCGTTCGACGGTTCGCTGATTCTGCAATATCTCGTCGAACTGATTACCTTTAACACGGTGCAGCGCACCGTCGCAAACGTGAGCGGCGATACCTCGGTGAGTGCGCTCGATGCTTCATATATCTTGCGGTATGTCGTCGGACTGATCTCCGGATTCCCCGGACTCGGGAAACAATCGCTGGAGACCGACATCGCGACCGCGTTCGCTTTTGCGATCGAAAAAGGGAAAAATCCCGACGAGTTCGACCTGATCATGCGGTTGAATAAACCGGTGAACGTGTTCGGCATGACGGTGAAACTCTCCTTTGATACGACGCTGGTGCAGCCGACGGCGATGGCCAAAACAATGGCATCGGACAGTATGGTGATGGTGCATCATTTCCCGAGCGGCCGGGCGAACCTGGCGATGGCGGGATTAACACCGATGAATGCGAAGGGGGATGTCGCGCGAATGACTTTCCGGCTGCTTGATCCGGCAAAAGCACGGACCGAAGTGCTGTTCACCGTTGAAAAATTCGTGTTGAACGAAACGGATGTCACCTCCGATGTCGGTTCCATCGTGATGAATGTCCGCGATATCGCCGAAATTCCGACCGTTTACGGCTTGTCGCAAAATTATCCCAATCCGTTTAATCCCTCCACAACCGTGGAATATCAATTGCCGGTGGCCAGCACGGTCCGGATCTCCATTTATAACATGCTCGGCCAGGAAGTAAAAACATTGGTGAATTCCGATCAAACGGCGGGATTTTACGCCGTTCGTTGGAACGGTACGGACAATCACAATATTCCGGTTGCAACAGGAGTCTATATTTACAAAATTGATGCTCGGGGGGTTGAAAATCAAACATTCAGCCGCGTCAAAAAAATGTTACTGGTCAAATGATCTGCATGGTTCGGGGGAACAACGCCATCGATGAATAAACTTGTTACCGGGTTGCTCATATTGTTGAGTGGAATGTCCTCGTCGCTGGCGGCGACAGGTCCGGTCATCAGCGGACTTCCGTCATCGCTGGCGGTGGGAGATACGGTCGTGATCTCCGCCTCCGGAGGCACTGCTCCGTACAGTTGGAGTTCGAGTACCGCCGGCGTGACCGTCACCGCGTTGAATGCGACCGAGGCGCGGCTGGTGGTGCACTCCTCCGCGTTGGATGTGACCATTACGGTCTACGATGCTCTGGCATTGTTTGCCGCTTATTCGCTCGACACCTATTCCTACACCGTGCGGATCGGCGACGGATCGTTCCTCAACGGCGACACTCTTCAGCTCCCGGTCTACTATACCAACCGCACGGTGGCGGCCAATTTGTTGAGCGCCGACATCGTTCTGCCGATCGACACGGCGGTGTTCACATTCATCGGACTTCAATTTTCCGGAACGTTGCTTGCATCGCAAGCTCCCACCGGTGTTTTTAATCGTATTCAGGACACGCTGAGGATCGGCATTGCGAACACCTATCCGCTCGGTCCGGTCTCCACCGAATCAATCTTATTTTTCCTCCGGTTTACGAACACTGTTCCGGTCTCCTCCGGACAGACGCGACCCCTTTACTTCACCGGATTTGTCGTCAATGAAACGCTCGAGGGCGTCCGCAAAAGCGGGTCGCTGACCGTCGATCCCGTTCCGAATTATTCTCCCGTATTTGTGAATCCGCCCGGCGACACCACGATCAGCGAAGGAACGGTGCTGGTGCGGTCCTACGCCGCGACGGATGCGAACGGCGATCCCCTGAAATATTATCTGACGCAGAATTTCGGCGGCGGCGATGCGGAGATCGATTCGTTGACCGGTCAATTTACCTTTTCGCCCGATTATTTCAGCGCGAGCTCCTACGGTTTTGAAGTGACAGCGATGGATAGTCTCGGAGCGGCGGCCCAATTCTTTTTTACCGTTTCGGTGACGAACGTCAATCGGTATCCCTATTTTATCACCGTATTTCCCGATTCCTTCATCGTACGGGAAGGGGAGTCGTTCTGGCTCGATGTGGCGGCAGCCGATCCGGATTTGACGCCGGTCTATTTTTCTTTGATCAATGCACCGGGAGGAATGACCATTGATTCGGTCAGCGGTGAGATCGATTGGACGCCGTCGTTCGATTCGGCAGGGGTGTATTTTCCCATCATTGAAGTGCACGATCAGCTGGGCGGATTCGATACTGCCGTGCTGAAATTTTTTGTTGCGGACTCGAATCGTGCGCCGATGATTGTCACCGCGCCGAACGATACGATGATCGTGGAGACCATTCCGTATTCCGCGCAATTGACTGCCGTCGATCCCGATCTGGATTCGCTGCGATACGAAATACAATCCGGCGCACCGCCGGGAATGGAGATCGACTCACTCACCGGAGCGGTCACGTACACACCGGGCATTGCCGATTCCGGCGATTACACCGTGACGCTTGTTGTTTCCGACGGTCGTCCGTACGGCGAAATATTCCACACCTATTTTCTGCATGTGCTCCACCAAAACCAGCCCCCCGCGGTCATCGTCGATTTTCCGGACACGGTGTTTCTGGCGGAAACGCAGCCGTTTTTTTATGATTTTTCCGCGTCCGATCCGGACGGGGATGCCGTACGATTTTTCTTATCCGAACATCCGCCGGGAATGTCGATCGATTCGCTGACGGGCGAGGCAGAGTGGACACCGGACTATTTTCAGTCGGGCATCTATGTGCCGAAGGTTGTCGTTCATGATCTTCACGGCGGCTTCGGAATTGATTCATTGGTGATCGTCGTCGCCAACACGAACCGCGATCCGGAGTTCGTCGTTTTTCCGGACTCCCTCTATTTTATGGAAGGCCAGGCGATTTCGTTTTTCCTTCCTGCGTTCGATCCGGACGGAGATTCGCTCCGGTATTCCGAAAGCGGTGCGCCGTTCGGTATGGCGGTCGATTCGATCACCGGTGAAGTGACCTGGACGCCGGATTATACGACCGGGAATATCATCTATCCCGTCACGTTTATCGTGCATGACGAATATCTGGCAAGCGACGCCGCGACGAAATATTTTTTGGTAATCGACTCCAACCGGACGCCGGTCCTCACCGTGGTACCGAACGATACGACGATCGTCGAAGGGGTGTTATATTCCGCACAGGTGACGGCGACCGATGTGGATGCGGGTGAACAGCTAAGGTATTACGTCCAATCCGGGCATCCGCCGCTTTTTGAACTGGATTCGATCACCGGCGCGATTTCGTGGACGCCGGATAATTCGCACGAAGGGGTATATCCCGTGACGATCGTCGTCACTGATTTTAAACCGTTCGGCACGGTGACACATTCGTTCACCATCACCGTCACCAACGTGAATGTCGATCCCGTGATCGTTTCCGGGTTCCCCGACACGCTGCATGCGGCGGAAAACCAGCTCTTTACCATCGACATCGACGCGGTGGACAGCGACGGAAATCCGATCGAATATACCGTCATCGATGCTCCCTCCGGTTTGACCATCCACCCGGTCACCGGCGTGGTGCAATGGCTGCCGGACTATTCGCAAGCCGGTGTTTATCATCCCACGATCAAAGCGACCGATTCTCTCGGCGGATTCGATTCGCGGTACTTCGTATTGATCGTTCACAATGTGAACCGGCTGCCGCAATTTACCGGCGTGCTGCCGGATACCGTCATTGCTGAAAATGAACTGCTCGCGTTTCAGTACGAAGGAGAAGATTCGGATCTCGATTCCTTAAAATTCATTTTGATGTCTCCCGTTCCCGGAATGACGTTCGACACGACCGGTGCACTGGAGTGGCGTCCGACCTTCTCGCAGGCGGGAAAAGAGACATTGATCGTCGCACTGACGGACTATATTGATTTTGTTATGGACACGGCGATCGTCACCGTTCTCAACGCGAATTTTCCTCCCGAATTCATCACGGCGATGGATGACACGTCGATCGCACGGTTCGACACGCTCCGGTTCCAATACGATGCCGGAGATCCCGACAACGATCCGATCGGGTATACATTGTGGACCGGTCCTCCCGGTGCCACCGTGACGGACGACGGATTTCTGGAATGGATTCCGCCCGCCGACGCAAACGGCGTCTATCTGTTCATCATCGGCCTGAGCGATTCGGTGACGACGGAATTTGATACCGCGCGCGTGCGGGTGTTTCGGCTGGGTGATGTGAGCGGTAACGGCGTGATCACCTCGTTCGACGGGAGTATGATTCTGCGCGACCAGGTGGAGGCGATCGAACTGAACACCGTACAATCGAAGGTGGCCGATGTGAGCGGCGATACAACCCTCACTTCCTACGATGCATCGCTGATTCTTCAATATGTCGTCGGTTTGATCACCAATTTCCCGGCCGGGTTCGCAAAACAGCAGGAAATGCAGGGGGTTTTATCCGCTTTTGCCTTTACCATACAGTCCTCGGCAAACGAGGGCGAATACGATTTGTTGGTGCGGATCACCAAACCGTCGCAAGTATTCGGTATCACAATGAGTTTGGGATTTGATACCAATATTGTGGTGCCGAAAGCGATGAAACAGACGGCGTTATCGGACAGCATGTTTATGGCGTCGTTTTTCCCGAAAGGAAAGGCGAATCTGGCGTTGGCCGGAACAAAACCGATGAACACCGCCGGCGACATTGCACGGTTCACGTTCACACTGAAAGAAGGTTCGGTGCCGGGCAACTCCGTGCTGTTTACGATGAAAAAATTCATCCTGAACGAGACCGATTACACGAACGATATCGCCGGCATTGCGATGGATGTGAAGAATGCTTCTCTGCTGCCGGAGACGTTTTCCATCGAACAGAATTTTCCGAATCCGTTTAATCCGGCAACGACGATCAACTATCAGCTGCCGAAGGAGAGCGACGTAACGGTGACGATCTATAATATGATCGGACAGGAAGTTCGTTCGCTGGTGGATGCATCGCAGCCGCCCGGATATTATTCGGTGCTCTGGAACGGACGCGACAATAATAATGCTCCGGTCTCCAGCGGTGTGTATCTGTACAAGATCATCGCACAATCGGGCGGAAAAAATGTTTTCGTTCATACCAAAAAAATGGTCTTCTTGAAATAACATCATTCGAACTATCGCCGCATCAATGAAACGATTTGTCATTTTTTTGTTCGCGCTCTTTTTCGCCTCGGGACTGCTTTCCGCGCAGATCGATACCGTACACCTGCGCCTGCCGGACGGTCTCGACAAGCGGGGAAATATTTCTGCGTATCCGATCTTCCTTGACGATTCGTTGGTGACGGCGGACTCGATCCTCTCCGGAGAGTTCACCGTTGCGCACAATGGGACGGTGATTGATATACTCGGGATCGATACTGTGGGGACCGTGCTCGGCGGAAAACAAACCGTTCTCTATAATGCGGTCACCAAAAAGATCGCCTTTGCGCACGCAACACCGATTACCGGTAAAGGGGTGCTGATATATCTGACCATTCAGATCAAATCCGGCGCTTCCGGCACGTCGGTCGTTACGCTGACCGGTGCGATGTTCAACGAAGGGGATCCGATCACGGCGGTGGATGCCGGATCGATCCGGCCGAAGGATATTTTTATCAATCCGAAAAATCCGCCGCAGAATAAAGTGGTGGGGGATACGACATTTTTCTCCGTGAACGGCGACGTGATGTTCCCGGTTTCCTGGAGCGTCTCCGATACGGCCGTTGCGAAAATCACCGCGACCGGGGCGGTGATCGGAAAAAAAGTGGGACAAGTGAATGTGATGGTCGTGGATGCGCAGGGATTGTCCGACCAGTCGACGTTGCTGCCGATTAACGCCCCCGGCCTGGGGAATCTGACGGTGACCGTGCGCGATACGTCGATCATGCAGAATCTCACCTTCGATCTTCCGATCTACGTCTCCAACGTCACGTCGCTCGGCATTCTCTCCGCACAATGGAAACTGAATTTTAATGCGAACACGTTGGTGCCGAAAGCGGTGATCCAAGCTGGTACCATCGCCCAAGGGTGGGGCCCTCCGGTGGTGAACATGACCTCCAATTCCATTACCGTCGCGATGGCAGGTACCGATACGATCACCGGACAGGGTGTTCTGGCGTACGTCCGGTTTCAGGTGAAACGGTTCGCGAATCAGTCTTCGAATCTCGACCTGCAGAACGTGATGTTCAATGAGACGATTTTTGCGAATGTGGACAACGGATTTTTCTCGCCGATTCCCGGACCGACAATCATCATCAATCCGAATGTTCCGGTCCTCACCAAAGGGGACACGCTGACTTTTTCCGCATCGGGCGGCACGGCGCCGTACAAATGGTATTCCTCCGCTCCGGCGTCGGCGTCGGTCGATTCTCTCACCGGCAAGGTGACGGCCCTTTCCCGCGGAACGGTCGACCTTTCCGCCATCGACGCACAGGGCTTTGACGGACATTTTTCTCTGACGGTGAATGATTTTCTAGCGACACTTCCCGATACGATCATTCGCGTCGGCGATTCGGTGGATGTTCCGATTACGGTGACCAACGTGAACGGTCTGGGGATTTTATCCAAACAGATTAAAATTTCGTACGATACCACCAAGGTCCGATTCGGCGCGTTGCTCCCCGCCGGAACGATGAGCAACGGAATGTTAACGGCGGTGAAGGATTCGGCGGCGGTTATCCGCATGGCGTTCTCCGGCACCAATCCGCTTTCCGGCAGCGGCGTGTTTGCCAAACTTCGTTTTTATCATAAAGCCCCTTCCGGTACCGGTCAATTTTCACCGCTGACGTTCACGGAATACCAGGTGAACGAACCGGGTCCGGCGCAGCCGACGGCAACGTTGAAAAACGGAAAACTGACGATCGCCAACGCGTTGAATGTCAGTCCTGTTTTCACCAAAGTTATGGGGGACACAACGATCAACGAAGATCAACAGTTGAATTTTGATTACGACGCCGTTGACGGAAACAGCGACCCGGTCCGTTTCTCCCTTCTCACACCGCCGGCGGGGATGGCGATCGATTCGATCACCGGCATTCTTTCGTGGCGTCCGACGTTCACACAATCCGGGAACTATAATTTTACCGTCCGGGCATCGGACGGCAAAGGTGGTATCACGTCCCGACCGACGGCCGTGACGGTTCAAAATGTCAACCGCAATCCGGTTTTCACGCGATTGATGGGGGATACCACCATCATGGAATTACAGAACCTTACGTTCGATTATAACGGCGCCGATCCGGACAACAATCCGATCACGTTCGGACTGCAGGGGCAGATTACCGGCATGGCGATCGATTCGATTACGGGTATTTTCACCTTCACGCCCACCGCGACACAAGCGGGCATCTATAATTTTCAAGTACGTATCTTCGACGGACAGGGCGGTTTTGTCAACGATGCGGTGCAGTTGACGGTGCTCAACAACAATCGGTCGCCGGTGTTCACCCGCATGATGGGTGATACGACGATCCTGGAGCAGCAAAATCTGACATTCGATTATAATGCGTCGGATGCGGACGGCGACGTCGTCCGGTTCGGAATGACCGGAATGGTGCAGGGCATGGCGATCGATTCCAACACCGGCGTTTTCACCTTTACGCCGACGTCGACACAATCCGGTGTTTATAATCTCACGGTGCGGGCGTACGACGGCATCGGCGGTATAGTGACCGATCCGGTAGTGATTACGGTAACGGATCAGAATCGGCCGCCGGTCTTTACCGCACTGATGGGAGACACGTCGATCGCCGAAAATCAAGCGCTCGTCTATGATTATAATGCGATCGACCCGGACGGCAACACCGTCCGATTCGGACTGACCAATCCGGCAACAGGAATGTCGATTGACAGTGTCACGGGAGTGTTCCGCTTCACGCCGACGTTTACGCAGTTCGGGACGTACAATTTTACGGTGCGTGCGTACGACAATCTCGGCGGAGTGGTGACCGATGCCGTGGTGTTGAACGTGTCGAACGTGAACCGGCCGCCGTTCTTCACGCAATCGATGGCGGACACGCTGTTCGGTGAAGCGTCGCAAACGTTCAACGGAACGTATGCGGGAAGCGATCCGGATAATGACAATGTGACCATTACCTCCGTGGAAATGCCCGCCGGCGCAACTTTTTCGGCGTCGCAATTTTCCTGGACACCCACACCCGACCAGCGGGGGACGCACCGTGCGATTTTCCGTGCCTCCGACGGTTCGCTGTCGGTAAACGACACCACCGTCTTTATCATTTCCAACACGGCGCCTGTTTTCACACAACGGATGAACGATACGACGATCGCCGAAGGGCAGACGTTGAATTTTACATTCGCAGCGACCGATCCGGAGAATGATCCGCTGTCGTTCGTCATCGTCGGCCAATCGCCGCAGGGATTAACCTTGTCATCCGCCGGAGCATTGAACTGGACGCCGAATTTCTTCCAATCAGGTTCCTATACGATCATCGTCCGTTTGGTGGAAAAACAATTTTCGTTCCTGGACACGGCAATCATCACGGTGACGAATACAAATCGGCCGCCGGTCTTCACTGCGGCGCCGTCGGATTATCTCACCTATGTCGATACGGTGAACACGTTCGCGTATACGGCGTCCGATCCGGACGGCGAAAATCTCACCTTCTCCCTGATCGCCGGACCTTCCAACGCCGTCGTACAGTCCAGCGGCGCACTGTCCTGGACACCGCAAGCGGCACATCTCGGCCAGAATCTTTTTGTTGTGGGAGTGAGCGACGGCATCGTGACGGTCCGTGATTCGGCCGTGATTACGGTAACCGGATTCCCGAAAGTGAGCGTGAGCGATACGGTCTTCAATTTCGGTTCCGTCACGTTCGGCGTATTGGATACGCTCCGCACAGTGGTGCGCAACGACGGAGTGGTGCCGCTGACGTTCCGGGCGCTGCCGCAGTTTAATCTTCCTTCCGATCCGAATTTTATTCTCGATACCGCCGGTACTTCGACCATTTTGCCCGGCGAATCAAAAACGATTTCGATCGTCTATGCCGCCAAAAGTGTCGGCGGCCATTTTACGCCGTACGTGTTTGTCACAAACGATTTCCGGAAACCGTCCTACACGTTCCTGGCTAACGGTTCGTCGATCGCCAAACTGCTGATCACCAAAAAAGTGCTTGTCGATGTTACGCATAACTCCACCGCACCGCTGACCGACACGGCAAACGGCATGGGTGAATTGTTCCAATTCCTCGGCAAAAGCGGCATCCAGATCACCTACAGCACTTCGCCGCTGAATCCGAGCGGATTCGACATTCTGCTGCTGGTGACACCGCAGACGAATTACACGCAGCTGGAGATCGATTCGATCCGTTCCTTTGTCCAGAGCGGCGGATTGTTGATCGCCCTCGGAAACTCATCGGCCGAAGGGAACAACAACGCGCTCAATGCGCTTCTGACGAATTCCGGATGGACGACCAATCTTTCCCTGCGGAACGATATGGTGGTCGATTCCACGGCGGTTGATTCGACATTCAAAAATGCCAACACGCCCTTCCTCACGTCGTTTGCGGATGCCGAACATCCGTACTTTACCGGCGTGGATACGCTTCTCTTTTTCCGGAGTGCCAGCGTGCGTGCGACCGAACCGGCGATTCCGTTCATCACAACCAAAGACAGCGGTCGGACGATCGGTGACTCTCTCTTCTTCAAACCGGCTGTGGCCGGACTCAGCACCGTGGGGGACGGAAAAATTCTTCTGATGGGGGATGCCGATGCCTGGCGCGCCGATTCTTCCACGAAACCGCTGGCGCCGAATATCACCTATCGGGACAATCTTGCCTTCGTGTTGAACATCTTGAGCATTACGGAAAATTATCAGGTGAAACTGGCGGCAAAAACACCGAGCGAACGGTATCAACTCGTGAGCATTCCGTACGATCTGGAGAACGGACAGATCTCTTCCGTGTTGAAAAATCTCGGCGAACCGAATCCGCTCGTCTGGCGTCTCTTCGGCCGGTACGATCCGGTAACGAACAAGTATGCCGAGTTTCCGAGCAGTCAGTTCAATTCCTTCCGCCGCGGCGAAGCATACTGGCTGATCACGCGCGGTCAATTTGACTTGACCCCGGGAAGCGCCACCGTCGTTCCGGTACAAAGTTATTATCCGATCAAAATCGGTCCCGGATATTCCATCATCGGCAATCCGTTCCCGTACCCCATCAGCTGGGAGCACTCCATCCGCGATTCGGTACAATCGGTGATTTGGGGATTTAACGGCACCACCTTTAAAGCGGAATCGCTGGCGATGCAGCCCTTCCAGGGATATTTTGTGAAGAACCTTTCAGCCGACAGCGTGACGATCTTCATCAATCCGGGTGATATCAGCAGTGAAAAATTCGGAAAATCGTCGACACCGGCACTCTCGCTCAAGAACGGGGAATGGAGAATCGGTATCGCCGCTTCCTCCGGACGGGCAGCGGATGAAGAGAACTATGCCGGCGTGATGAACGGTGCAAAAGCGGAGTTCGACCGGTCCGACGTGGCGGAACCACCGGCATCGCCGACGGAATATCTTGTCGTCCGATTCGTCAACAAACATTGGAACAAACACGCCGGTTATTATGCGGTGGATTTGCGTGAGAGCAACGACGACGGAATGTTTTGGGATCTGGAAGTGATTGCCGCACGGACGAAGGCAACGGTGGATCTCTCCGCCGATCTTCTCGGTCAACTTCCGCCCGGATTCTCCGCTTATTTAATCGACAAAACAGCGGAACGTGCCATCCGGATCGATCCGAATTATCATTACCAATTTACGATGTTGAAGAACGAATCGCGCCGGAGTTTCCGGTTGATTGCCGGACGGACGGAGTTTATCGAAAAGAACACGCAGGGCATTCCGTTGGTGGCGATGGATTATGCATTGGCGCAGAATTTTCCCAATCCGTTCAATCCTTCCACACAGATCCGCTACGTGCTGGGACACAGCGGCGCCGTGACTCTGGAGGTGTTTAATGTGCTCGGTCAGCGGGTGCGGACGCTGCGGAATGAATTTCAACCGATCGGCACCTATTCCGCTGAATGGGATGGCACCAATGACAGCGGACGGCGAATGGCATCGGGGGTGTATTTTTATTCGGTGCGTGTCATCTCCAACGGAGAGAGCGTGTTTCAGCAGACGAAGAAGATGGTGTTGTTGAAGTAGGGTGGCGGGTGTTGGATGTTGGATGCAGGATACTGGATACTGGATACAGGATGCTGGAAGATGGTTAAAGGTTGAAGGTTGAAGGTTGCGAGGTTGAAGGTTGTGGTGTGTGAAGGTGATTGCGAACAAAAAGTGTTGCGATGTACGGACGGCGGAAGAAATTCCGCCGTTTTATTTTAAAGAAAAGTCGAGCGGGCTTTGGACGGCGACGCCCCCTTTGTTCAGAACGTGCGTGTAGATCATGGTGGTGCGGACATCGGCATGGCCGAGAAGGTCCTGCACGGTGCGGATATCGTAGTGCCGTTCGAGCAGATGGGTGGCGAACGAATGGCGGAACGAGTGTGCGCTGCCGTTTTTGTTCACGCCGGCGAGGGTCACCGCTTTTTTGATCGCCCGTTGTATGTTTGATTCGATCACGTGATGGCGCATTTCCTTGCCGCTGCGGGGATCGACGGAGCGTCGGGATGAGGGAAAAACATATTGCCATTTCCATTCTTTCGCCGCCCCCGGCGATTTTCGATCCAATGCATAGGGGAGCGAAACCTCACCGAACCCTTCCGCGATGTCGCGCTCGTGGATCAATTTGATCATCTGCAAATGTGCGGTCAACGCCGGTTTCAGCGATTCCGGCAGCATGGTCATCCTGTCCTTGTCCCCTTTCCCGTGCCGCACGACGATATAGTTCTTTTCGAAATCAATATCGTTCACGCGCAGCCGCAAACATTCCATCAGCCGCAGTCCGGACCCGTAGAGGAGTCCGGCGATCAATTTGTTTTCACCCGACAGTTTCGCCAGGACCGCTTCGACTTCCGCTTTGGAGAAGACGACCGGCAGACGTTTTGTCCGTTGCGCCCGGACAACGGACGAAATATCCCCCAGTTTGATCTTCAGGACGTGTTGATACAAAAAAATGATTGCATTTAACGCCTGATTCTGCGTGGAGGGGGAGACATTGGCTTTTTGCGCGAGCATGGACAAAAAGATCCGCACATGCTGTTCATTCAATTCCTTCGGATGGCGCTTGTTAAAATAAAAGATATATCGAACAATCCATCCGAGATACGCTTTTTCCGTCCTGATGCTGAGATGTTTCAGCCGAATGATTTCCCGTACTTCATCCAGCAATTTTGATTTCACCACGACTT
>CAZRWF010000075.1:0-14043 GCA_964603685.1 uncultured Chitinophagaceae bacterium | reverse complement strand
TCATTCCTTATAGATCGTCACGCCATAATGCGACCGGTCTTGCGGCGGATCGTCATTCCACTCGCTGAACGCGTGCGAATCATCCGTTTGGTAATGGACCTCGTATTCTCCTTTTTCCAGGATGATCGTCCGGTCGTAGAGCCGGTTTTTCTTCGCACCGCCGGCGTGCGTGGTGGTGCGGTACGTCATCTCCCACACCGTCTCGCCGGTCTTCGCGTTTTCGATCCAGGCATAGTCGGCCATTTCGTTTCCGACCCCTTCGCCGATCGAATAGATCCGCACTTTCATCGTCTTGTCCAGCGTAAATTTCTGGCGGACATGTCGGCCATCCCGGATTTTCGTCAGCTGCACGAGCACATTTTCAGACTCGGTTTCTTCGTACTTCGCGACATTCGCGGCGGAAAAATTCTCCCCGGTCCCCATCACGGTGATCCCGTACATCTCCGCATCGAACGGTTTGTCGTCGTTCCAGTCATTGTACGCATGCGAGTCATCGGTTTGATAGTGCACCACATAATTCCCCGCCGGGAGCGTGATATATTCGTCCGACAACCGGTTCTTCTTCGCGCCGCCGGCATGCGTGGTATTGCGCCGGTTCATCTCCCACACGCGCTGCCGCGTTTTCGCATTGATGATCCAGCCGTAATCGGCCAAATCGCCGTCATGGCCAGCTTCGCCGAGCGCATACACATGAAGTTTTGTTTCCGCCTTCAGCGTGAACCCGCCCTGCAGAAAATCGTCATCCCGCGCACGGGTGAGTTGAACGATAATGTTGCTTTTTTCAAATTTATAGTCCGAAATGCTGACGGCGGATTTATCCTGCTCGTTTTTGGCGGTAACGATCACGCCGTAATTGAACGGATCGTACGGCGGCTTGGAATTCCAATCCTCACGGGAATGGGAGTCGTCGGTCACGTAACTCAGTTCGTAATTTCCCTTGCTCAACCGGACATCCCCTTTGAACATCACATTCTTGGACGTGCCGCCGGCATGATCGGAATTGCCGTACCGCATTTCCCACACCCGCTCGCGCGTATCGGAGTTGGTGATCCAGCCGTAGTCGAAAATTTCATCCCGGCCGCGTCCTTCGCCAAGCGCGTAGACTTCCACGGTCACGTCGCGGCTGACCGTCAGTTTTTTCCGGACATACGCGCCATCCCCGATACCTGTCGCAGCAAAGACGACCGCCGAAGATTTTTTGGGGGCGTTGAAGGTGGTCACACTGCCGGCATCACCCGGCGCGACGGAAAGGAGAATTCCGTACTCGTCCTTCGCTTTATCCATAAAGGCATCATACATCGACGAAAAATCGTCGTCAAACCAGTTCCAGATTTTGTCGAACTTGTTGCGTGATTTTCCTTCGCGGCGATCGATGTTGATGGAGGAAAAATTCCCGAATCCCGAACTGGTCGAAAATCCGTACGCGGCATAATACACTTCGTAGGAACCTTGCTTCAGCTTGATTTCATCTTCACACGTCCGGCGCTCTTCGCTGCCGGAGGTGTTCTCCATCGACATTTCCCACACGACCTCACGCGTGTCGGCATTGATAATCCAACCCGCCGCAAACATGTCGTTCGATCGATTTCGATTCCCCCACACTTCCTTCCAGGTATTTTTACTCCCGCCCCCGATCGCGTTAATATGGACGGAAAGATCTTTGTTGAGGGTGAAACCGATCCCTTTCACTTCTTCCGTAGTGAAATCTTTAAGCGTAATGAAATATTTTTGCGAGGAGGATTGAGGAGGTTCGTTTTCTGACGGTTGGTCCGTAAATCCCGCGAAGAGCGTTGCGGCAGCAATGATGGTGATGAGGGAAATTGACGTCGAGTATGTGTTCTTCATAAGACAGACCTCCAGTGAGACAAAACGGGTTCTTGGTCTTTACGAAGAAAAAACAATGAATGTTGCAGGATTCCGCGGTCGAATTATCATTCTGCGGATTGACGATTGTTGAGATAAAAAACCGGAAAATTGTATGGAAAAACAGTCGATTTTCAGCGAAAAACCGCTTGAGGTGAGCGCTTCACTGCAGAATCAAATTACTTCAATATCGTTCTCCGGAATCCACCCGATCTTACCGTCCGGAAGCCGGATTTTGTTCCATTTGTTGACGAGATCGAGAACCTGCACTTTTAATCCGCGGTGGATCACGAACAGATCATTTCCCTTGCTGTCCGGTGCCGATTTGATGTTCGACACGTCCGCCATGACGACGGCGAATTCCGTACCGGATTCGCGGTACGACTGAACGATAAAATTTCCGATCCCTGCGGCCAACAGAAACGATGCCACGAGTCCGGTGAGCAGAGAATACCGCTTTCGTTCATAGGTCGGCGCAAACAGAAACAGTGAAAACGAGACGATGGCGATTAAAAACAATACATACATCATCCGGATCATTGTCTCCCGGGAGAACATCGTCAACAATGCATCCGCCCACCGGTAAATGAACAATTCCGGGATCACCTCCACCTTATCGATCAACTGGAGATTGGCCAGCTGCAGATTAAATTGCAGATCGTCGTCGTTCGGGATAAGTTTTTTCGCCCGTTCGTAATTGAGGATCGCATGCTGGATTTTTCCCGATTTAAAATAGGCGTTGCCGAGATTAAAATAGAGTTCACCGCTTTCGAATCCGTTCCGGACGATCGCTTCGTAGCGGTTGGCAGCGGCGTCGTACTTTTGTTCCAGATAGAGCCGGTTGGCATCGTCGAATACGGAGGAGAGCTCTTCCGTTTGTGCAGAGAGGAAAAGAGGGAGCAAAAGCAGCAGCGGCACGATTCGTTTCATCGCATCAACTCCCGTTCCGCCGCAATGATCACGTTGCTGGCCATTTCGTACATCTTCGATTTTTCTTCGGACGAATAACTTCCCGGCGCAAATCGGGCGAATTCACACGCTTCCAGGCACTCTTTGATCCGTTCGGTTAACGACGGCGATACATTTTTTTCCTGCAGTTTTTGTGTAACGTTGTCGATGGAAAGTTCCGCCCGGTCGATGGCGAGTTTGTCGGACACATATTGCCACAACGCGGTGGAGACTTCGGCATAAAACGCTTCGGGCTTGTTGGCGCCGAGCAGGGACTTAGCGTTGGCCAATTTTTTGGCGGCGATCCGCATTGCTTTGCGCGAGCGGAATGAAATGACATCGGACATTTCGGACAGCGTTTTTTGACGGTACACCACCAGCGCAATGAAGGCGGCGAACGGCACGATGGTCATCATGATCGCGCTGGCCGGATCGACCAGCTGTTCCCCTTTTTTCCGGAAGGCGGACGATTCCGTTTTAATGAACCGGATGTCCTGATTCAGCAGTTTTACATCCTCTTTCGAAAGTCCGGCGGCATTCTGCGGCGCTTCCGCGCTCCCTTTTTCCACAAGAACGTTAAACTCATTCGTCCGGAGCGTTACGTACCGCCGCTGATCGGTATTAAAATAGGTGAACTCGAGTGCGGGAATCCGTTTGTCGCCGGGATACCGCGGCACGATCAGCCATTCGAACGTTTTGGTACCGGTAATCGCCGCACCCGAACGCTGAATCTCTTCTTTTACTTTGGGATCGTATTGTTCGAAATCCGACGGCAGTTTGAGTTTCGGTGCCTCGAGGATTTTTACGTTTCCGGTGCCGGAGATCGTCGCTTTCAGCGAAATCGGTTCATTGGTCTTGGACCGGCGTTTGTTGAGCGATGCATTCAGGGTGAACATCCCGACCGCCCCCTGGAATGATTCGGGAACATTGCCGGACGGGAGCGGCAGCACGGTGATCTTTACCGGATCGCTTTTCAGCGGGACGTTGGCCGTCTGCGCTCCGAAAAACGGATCATTAAAAAACTGATCGAAGATGTCGTTGGAACGGCGGCGGGATTGCACCTGCACCTGACAGGTCAGCTCCATCGGATTGATCTCGAGGTTTCCGCTTTGCGTCGGAAAGAGCGCCATCTTTTTCAGGACGCCGACCTGATACTGTTTCCCGTTCACCACTTCGTTGGTCAAATTGACTTGCTGCGGCAGCTGCAGTTCTTCTCCCCAGAATCCGGTCATCGTCGGCAGCTTGTTGATGGCGTAGTTGACGATGCGCGCCCGCGTATAGATCTTATACGTGACGGTGATCTGCTCGCCTTGATACACACGGCTGCGGTCGACAATCGCCCGAAGGAAAAGATTGTCCCCCACGTCGACCGGATCGGCAGCGGCGGATTGCCCCTGCGGTTTTTTTTGTCCGGTTCCTTTCGTCACCGTCAATTCGATCGCGTTGGACCGTAATACATTCCCTCCCACCTCGATCGTTGCCGGCCCGATCGAAAATTTCCCCGGCTCACGCGCCTGCAGAATGTAACTGAAGGTCTGCGACGAAGAGACCGAGCCGTTGATGATCTGCATGCTGGTGGATTGATTCGGTCCGGACAACACGAGAAACTTGCTCAAATCCGGCGTCTTAAAATTTCGCGCGCTGGCGCCGGACGTGGTGACGGTATACTCCAACGTGAACTGTTCGTCCGATCCGACCGGATTTTTATCCACGCCGCCGGTGAGCGTCGGGTCCTGTGCGGCAACAAATTGCAGCACGAACAGTACGCCGACGATAACTCTCTTTAATTGAATGATATTCATGTCAGGGCGATCACCAGTCTTTTTCCACATTCGCGCGGGCGGGTGCTTTTTTCCGAACCTTCTTTTGTGTGTTCTTTTCGTCGTTTTTCAGCGCTTCCAGAATCCGCTCCGCTTCTTTTTTGGACAGTTCCTTCTGTTGTTGCGCCATTTGCTGTTGTTGCTGCTGCTGTTGTTCCTGTTTTTGTTTCTGTTGCTGGTTCTGCTGCTGATCCTTATTCTCTTCTTTTTTATTTTTCTCCTTTTTCTGATCCTGTTTTTGCTGTTGCTGTTGTTGTTTCAACATCCGCGATGCGTACGCCAAATTATACTTTGCCTCATCATCGTTCGGATTGAGTTTCAGCGCCTTTTTATATGCGTTAATGCTCTCCTGCAGTTGTTTCGATTCGAAATACGAGTTTCCCATGTTATAATAGAGGCGGGATTACACTTCCTTGTCGGCCGTTTTTCCGATTGCCTGGTGGTAATTCTGAATCGCCTCATCGTACCGCTGCTGTTTATGCACGGCATTGCCGAGATTATACGATCCTTCCAGCAGATCTTTCTCCTCTTCGAGCGATTTTTTATACTCCGCTTCGGCATCCGAAAATTGATTCTTTTCGTACAGAGCGTTCCCTTTTTCCACGATGGAGCGGACCGATTGTGCCGAAAGGAACCACGGTACGAGCAACGACAAGATCAAAAGATGTTTCATCGGATATTCCTCATATTCGCCAACCCCCGGAAGGGGTTCACTTTTGCCAGCCATTCCGTTTTTTTGTCCGAAAGAATCACTTCGGTCAACAGCAGCAGCAGCGCCGCAAAAAGAAAATACTGAAACTTGTCGTCGAATTCCGTGAATTGTTTTGCGCCGAATTCCCGTTTTTCCAGTGCATTGATATCTTTATAGATCGCGTCCAATTCGTCCTGAGAATTGGTGGCGCGGTAATACCCCCCTTTGCCGATCGCCGCAATTTCCTGCAGCGTTACCTCGTCCAATTTCGTCAACACGATGTTTCCGGAACGGTCGCGTTTAAAGTCCGTTTGTTGTCCCGCAGCATTGTAGACCGGTATCGGTGCTCCGGCCGGGGAACCCAATCCGATCGTGTAAATGCGGACCCCTTTTTCCGCCGCTGCCGTCGCCTGTTCCACCGCGTCGCCGAAATTATTCTCCCCGTCGGTCATGATCACCAGTACTTTGGTGGAAGGATCGTCGAAATTGAACGACTTCATCGCCTGAGCGATGGCGGTGCCGATGGCCGTTCCGGGATTCGGCACCGATTCGACATCCACCACATCCAACAGCAGCGATGCGGCGCTGTAGTCGATTGTCAGCGGGAATTGGGTGTACGCTTCGCCGGAAAAAACGATCATCCCGATCTTATCGCCCGCGAGGCGGTCGATGAGATTTTTGATCTCGTACTTCGCTTTTTCCAGCCGGTTCGGCTTGATGTCCTCCGCGAGCATAGATTTGGAGACATCAAGCGCGATGAACATATCCACCCCTTCCTGTTTCACTTCTTCCATCCGCGTTCCGACTTGCGGATTGGCGAGTCCGACCACCAGCAGAGCGTACGCCGCAATAAACAGTCCCCCCTTCACCATTCCTTTGCGCGAACTGTGGCGTTCGGCAAGCTGCCGGAACAGCTCCGCCGAGGAGAACTGCCGGCGGGCTTTTGCCGCGGAGAATCGTACTGCGGCAAAGAGGATCAACAGCAGCGGAATCACTGCCAGCAAATACAAATAATCGGGATGTGCGAAACGGAACATTTTAGGGAATTTTCCTTAACCATGTGGAGGACAATCCGGCATCGCCGATCAAAACGAATGCCGCGATCAACACCAATGAATAAAACAACTCCGTGTACCGGCGGTAGGAGCGGACCTCCACGCGGGTCTTTTCCAGCTGATCGATTTCCTGATAGATCGCGCGGAGTTTTTTATTGTCCGTCGCGCGGAAATATTTTCCCTCGGTCATCTCCGCCACTTGTTTCATCACTTTTTCATCGATCTCCACCGGCACCATTTGGTACCGGATGCCGAACGGTGTTTGTACGGGATACGGCGCTTCGCCGATGGTGCCGACGCCGACCGTATACACGCGAATGCCGTACGATTGGGCGATCTGGGCGGCGGTGATCGGATCGATTTCACCCCGGTTGTTCACCCCGTCCGTCAACAGGATAATCACTTTGCTTTTCGCCTTGCTTTCGCGCAGCCGGTTGATCGCGTTGGCCAGGCCGAGACCGATCGCCGTACCGTCTTCGATCATTCCGCTTTTCAGCGGTTTGATGAGGGTCTTCAGCACTTCGTAATCGACCGTCAGCGGACACTGCGTGAAACTTTCTCCGGAAAAAATCACCAGTCCGATGCGGTCGTTTGTTCTGCCGGAGATAAAATCCTGCGCAACATTTTTTGCCGCTTCGATCCTATTCGGCTGAAAATCTTCGGCCAGCATGCTGCCGGAAATGTCGAGGGCAAGGACGATGTCAATCCCTTCCGAATAGACATTCTCCCCTTTGGATGTGGATTGCGGCCGCGCCAGCGCGACAATCACCAGCGTCAACGCACAGAGCCGAAGAATAAACGGCAGATGCCGCAGTCGTTCCTTCATGCTGTAGCGAATCATCGCGAACGGTGCGAGTGTGGAAAACCGCACGTCGCTCTCCTTCGACTGCAGACGGTAATAGTACCAGACCGCAAGTGCCGGGATCAGGACCAGCAGAAAAAGAAACTCCGGATTCGCAAATGTAATGTCGGACATCGATGCTTGATCGTTAGAGTGACGGTGACGCCGTTGCCGCAGCGGCGGGTGCCGGCGCCGTTGATTCCACGATCATCCGCGCCTGCGGGATGACCTGTTCGTTTTCCGCGGCGATCGGCTGATATTTCGCAAATTTCACCAGGTCAGCGTCCGAAAGGAACGATGCGATCGCCCGGAACGTATTTTTTTCGATGGAAAATTTTTCCAGCTGCGCCATCACTTCCCCGGAAGTCATTTCCAGCGCCATAATGTCGTACCGGGATTCGAAATACCGGCGGACGATCTCCGTCGCTTCGCTGTAATAGGCTTTCACTTCTCCCGCCTGCCACAGTTTTTTCGCTTCCAATTCTTCCAACTGCATCAAAGCCAGAACATGGGCCGGAATCACCGGTTTCGGTTCTTCTACCAATCCCGCCCGTTTCCGACGCTGCCGGACATAATAATAGACGGCATAGGCCGCTGCCGCCAGCAACAACACGATCCCAACATACACCGCGATCTCTTCGGCGGAGAGGGGGACCGTCAGCGGCGGTTTGATATCCTTGATGCTTTGCGTTGTGTCGACCTCGATTCCGCGAATTTCCACCGGAATCGGATTCGATTGCACATTCCGCGGTGTTCCATCCTCACCGACATATTGCACAACAAATGGAGGGACGGAATAATTTCCGGCCTCATACCGTGCAATGACGAAATTTTTCTCCTGTTCCGTTTCGCCATCCTTTTCCCGCCGCACCAATGAATCCTGGCCCACAATGTCGAACGAACCGAGCGTATCACCCAATGACGGGAACACCACGGAGATGGCAGAAGGGTGTTTTACGCTGACGTTGTACCGAATCCAATCGCCGATCACGACCGACGGGGAATCGACGGAGGCGGTGACGGTGACCTGCTGCGCGCACAACGCGCCGGCGGCCAGTCCCGCGAGAATCACCATCCGCACAGACCGCATCATACCCTCGCTTCCCGCATTTTGAAAAAGTTTACCAGCGGCTGCACGTACGGTTTATGTGTTTCAATGGTAATTCTATCCACTTTTGTCGACAGGAACAACCGTTTCATTGCCTCTTCATGCCGTTTCCAGTATTGTTCGAACGAGCGGCGGATCCCCGCATCGTTCGTATCGATCCACCGCTCGGCCCCGGTTTCGGCATCCGTCATCTTGACCAGTCCGACGTTCGGCAATTCGCGTTCGCGCGGATCGTTCAGCGTTACGGCGATCACGTCGTGGCGTTTGCTGACGATACGCAGCGCATTGTCGTACTCCGCATCGATGAAATCGGAGAGGACAAACGTAATCGAACGTTTTTTGATGACGTGATTGAGATATTCCAATGCGCCGCTGATGTTCGTTCCGGTCCCTTTCGGCTGGAAGGAGAGCAGCTCGCGGACAATCCGTAAAATGTGCGATTTCCCTTTATTGGGTGCGATGAATTTTTCGACGTGATCGGAGAAGAGGATCAGTCCCACTTTGTCGTTGTTCCGGATGGCGGAAAAGGCGAGCACGGCGCAAATCTCCGTGGCAATTTCGTTTTTCATGGCGCTCACCGTTCCGAACTGTCCCGAACGGCTCACATCCACCACCAGCATCACGGTCAACTCCCGTTCCTCTTCGAAGATCTTGATGAACGGCTTGTTGTTCCTCGCCGTCACGTTCCAGTCGATCTTCCGGATGTCGTCGCCGTACGAATATTCGCGCACTTCGGAGAACTCCATCCCCCGTCCTTTAAAGACGGAGTGGTATTCTCCCGAAAAAACCTGGTTCACCATTCCCCGGGTTTTGATCTCGACATGGCGTACTTTTTTCAGTAACTCGGCTGTGGTCATGCGTTCTAAAAAAATTTGGAATGTGTAATTGTGAAATTGAGTAATTGAGTAATTGTGAATTTTGATGATGCGATTGCAATCAATGAAACAATTACACAATTCTGAAGTTCAGCAATTCGTTAATTCATCAATTCCCTACGGCACTTCCACTTTATTCAAAATTTCCTGCACGATCGTTTCGGAGGTAACTTCTTCCGCTTCCGCTTCATAGGTAACGCCGATGCGGTGGCGCATCACATCGAGGGCGACGGCGCGCACATCTTCCGGAATGACATAACCGCGGCGTTTGATGAACGCATAGGCTTTGGATGCCAGCGCCAGTGAAATGGTGGCGCGCGGGGAGGCTCCGTAGTTGATCAGGTTTTCCAGATTTGCGAGTCCCGCCTCTTTCGGATTTCTTGTGGAGAAGACGATGTCAAGAATATACCGTTCAATCTTTTCGTCCATATAGATTTCCGACATCGACGACCGCGCTTTCAGGATCTCTTTGGTCGAAACGACCGGCTTCACGTCGGTATTTTTTCCGGTAACGTTCTGCCGCATGATGAGCAGTTCATCTTCTTTGGACGGATATCCGATCTTCACTTTCAGCATGAACCGGTCCACCTGTGCTTCGGGAAGCGGATACGTTCCCTCCTGTTCGATCGGGTTCTGCGTGGCGAGCACGAGGAAGGGCTGGTCCAGCGGGAAGGTCTCCTCGCCGATCGTCACCTGCCGTTCCTGCATCGCTTCCAGCAGCGCACTCTGTACTTTGGCGGGAGAGCGGTTAATCTCGTCCGCCAGAATAAAATTGGAGAAGATCGGACCTTTTTTTGTCTGGAATTTTCCGTCCTTCTGATTGTAGATCAATGTTCCGACCAGGTCGGCCGGCAGCAAGTCGGGAGTAAATTGAATCCGCTGGAATTTCGCATCGATGGCATTCGCCAGCGTTTTAATGGCGAGAGTTTTCGCCAGGCCCGGGACCCCTTCCAGCAGAATGTGGCCGTTGGCAAGAAGGCCGATGAGGAGCCGTTCCACCATGTGTTTTTGGCCGACGATCACTTTATTGATCTCCAGCGTCAGCAGATCGACGAAAGCGCTCTCTTTTTGGATTTTTTCGTTGATTGCTTTGATGTCGTAGTTCATTCTTCCTCCGAATTTAAAATCACAATGTCAGACACCGAGAGAAGCATCAGGGAAAACCAGGGTGGCTGACATTTACGTGAACCGGTAAACACTCGTTTAGACGCCTTAAAAATAAAAAATGTTCCTCACAAAAAGAAGACACTTCCGTGTATTTTTTCACCGATCTTTCGTATTTTTAGGACAACTGTAAAGTCTTACCGACGAAAGGGACCACCATGAAATATTTCCAGTTACTTTTCGCTGCCATAGTATTGTTCGGATGTTCCGACACCAAAGTGGACGCGGAAAAATTGAATCACGCCAACGCCCTGGTGAACACCGGGAACTATCAGGAAGGGATCGATCAGTTGACCGAACTAGCCAAGTCCAGTCCGAACGATCCTGCACTGCGACAGTCGATGATCTCGGCCTACATGAAATACGGCAACTATTATATGTTTAACGACACGCTCGCGCCGCGCATCAAATATCCGAACGCCTTAAAACAGTACCGCGAAGTACTGAAGCTCGATCCGAATCATCAGGACGCCAAGGACAACGAAACGCAAATCGTGGATATTTACAAAATGATGGGACGGGAAGTACCGGAAGTGTAAAGCGGGAATATCCCCAAAAAAACAAACAACGGCGGATGAAGATCCGCCGTTGTTGTTTGAACACGGTGCAGTGTCAGAGGACGACGTCGATTTCGGAGAGACGTTTTTCGTTGTACTCCGTCGGCCGCTCACAGGAATACAGAAACTCCTGCATCCCGTCCAATCGCATCTTTAACTCGCCGACCTGTTCTTTCATCGCCAATATTTTGTTGTGATGTTCTTTGGCGACATGCAGTTCGTGAATTTCGCGCGTCAATTTAATCACGACATCCTGCATTTTTGTGATGTCATGAATGGCGTGCTCTATGGAGTTGATCATTCGTTCTTTCGGATTCATGGTGACATACCTTTCTGGAGCTTTGTGTCGTTGTGTGACAGTATTTCTGTAACGATTATTTTTTCTCCGCTTTAATCGCCGCACGGGCAGCGGCGAGCCGTGCGATGGGCACACGGAACGGTGAACAGCTGACGTAATCCAGACCGATCTCGTTGCAGAATTCGATGCTGGAGGGATCGCCGCCGTGTTCCCCGCAAATGCCGGTTTTGATGCGGCTGCGTGTGGATCGCCCTTTCTGCACCGCCATCTTCATCAGTTCACCGACGCCGGAGCGGTCGATCACTTCGAACGGATCTTTGGCGTAAATTTCCTTTTCCACATACGGCACGAGGAAACGGGCCGAATCGTCCCGGCTGATTCCCATGGTCGTTTGTGTGAGATCGTTCGTACCGAAGCTGAAGAACTCCGCCACCCGCGCGATCTCATCCGCGGTGATGGCGCCGCGGGGAATTTCGATCATCGTGCCGACGAGGTATTTAATCTTCTTTTTCTTTTCGGTCATCACTTCTTCCGCAACACGATTCACGACTTTGGCCTGATGCTCCAATTCCTTCACCGTGCCGACAAGAGGAATCATCACTTCGGGGATCACTTCCATCCCTTCGTTCAAAACGTTGATCGCCGCTTCGAAAATCGCCCGGCACTGCATTTCGGTGATCTCCGGAAAAAGAATCCCCAGGCGGCAGCCGCGGAATCCGATCATCGGATTAAACTCATGCAGCTCCTGCACACGGCGCTGGATCTTTTCGTACCGGATTCCCATTTCACGGGCGAGCCACTTCTGCGTCGTTTTGTCGTGCGGCAAAAACTCATGCAGCGGCGGATCGAGCGTCCGGATCGTTACCGGATGTCCGTCCATGGCTCGGAAAATTCCTTCGAAATCTTCCCGCTGCAATGGCAGCAGTTTTGCGAGCGCTTTTTTCCGCTGCTCTACCGTATCGGAAAGGATCATCTCCCGCATCGGCGTGATCTTCCCTTCGCCGAAGAACATATGTTCCGTCCGGCAGAGTCCGATCCCTTCGGCGCCGAACGCAATCGCATTCGATGCCTGGTCCGGTTGATCGGCGTTGGTGCGGATTTTCAAGGTCCGGTATTTGTCCGACCAGGACATGATCTTGGCAAAACTCTGGTACGAGGGGGCTTTTTTCGGATCGAGCGTCTTTTCGATGAGCACTTCCACCACTTCGGAAGGTTTTGTCGGGATCTTTCCTTCGATCACCTCGCCGGTGGATCCGTCGATGGAGATCCAATCCCCCTGGCGCACCATCCGGCCGTGGACTTTCATGGAGTGGGACATGTAATCGATATCGAGCGCGGAACAGCCGACGATACAGATTTTCCCCATTTGCCGTGCGACCAACGCCGCGTGCGACGTCATTCCTCCGAAGGCGGTCAAAATCCCTTCGGCGGCGTTCATCCCTTTGATATCTTCGGGCGACGTTTCGGTCCGGCACAGAATCACATGTTCTCCCCGGTCCTTCCACTCTTCCGCATCGGCGGCGGTGAAAACGATCCGGCCGGTGGCGGCGCCGGGACCGGCGTTGAGTCCTTTGGCGAGCAACCGTCCCCCTTTGATCGCCGCTTCCTTTTCTTCCAGGTTAAAGACGGGGCGGAGCAGTTGATTCAACTGATCCGGTTCGATGCGCAGCAATGCTTCGCGGTCGTCGATCAATTTTTCTTTCACCATGTCGATGGCAATGCGCGTGGCAGCGAGTGCCGTCCGTTTCCCGGCGCGGCATTGCAGCATGTAGAGCGTCCCTTCCTGAATGGTGAATTCAATGTCCATCATATCGTGGAAATGTTTTTCCAGGATTTTCCGGATCGATTCCAATTGTTTGTAGATGACCGGACGCACCTTCTTCAGTTCGGAGATCGGCAGCGGGGTGCGGATGCCGGCGACGACATCTTCCCCTTGCGCGTTCATCAGATATTCGCCGTAAAATTCATTGGTGCCGATGGCCGGGTTGCGTGTGAATGCCACGCCGGTGCCCGAGTTGTCTCCCATATTGCCGTAGACCATCGCCTGAATGTTCACGGCGGTCCCCCACGAGCTGGGAATGTTGTTCATTTTGCGATAGACGATCGCCCGTTCATTGTGCCAGGAACCGAACACCGCGCCGATGGCGCCCCACAATTGTTCTTCGGGATCTTCCGGGAAATTTTTCTTCGTGTAATGTTTGATCGTCCGTTTGAACAGGCGGACGAGGTCTTTCAGATCGTCCACGGTCAAATCGGTATCGAGATGGATGCCGCGCGCCCGTTTCCGGGTTTCAATGATCGCTTCGAACGGATCGATGTCGTTTTTCCCTTTCGGCTTCACTCCCATTACCACATCGCCGTACATTTGCACAAAACGGCGGTAGGAATCGTAGACAAACCGCGGATTGTTCGTTTTTTTGATGAGTCCTTCGGCGACGATATCGTTCAAGCCGAGGTTCAAAATGGTGTCCATCATGCCGGGCATGGAGGAGCGGGCGCCGGAGCGGACGGAGACGAGGAGCGGATTTTCGGGATCGCCGAATTTCGCTTTCATCTGTTTGTTCACCCGTTGAATGGCGTGAAACACTTCTTTTGCCAGCGACGTCGGATAATGTTTGTTGTGGGAATAATAATAGGTGCAGACTTCGGTGGTGATGGTGAATCCGGGAGGAACGGGGAGGCCGATGTTGGTCATTTCGGCGAGGTTCGCTCCCTTTCCGCCGAGCAGCGCTTTCATCTCCGCTTTCCCTTCGGCGCGCCCTCCGCCGAAATTATAAACATACTGTGGCATAGAACATCCTTTCGATTAAAAATCAACAATAC
>CAZRWF010000074.1:0-14050 GCA_964603685.1 uncultured Chitinophagaceae bacterium | reverse complement strand
ACTCTCCAACGACGAACCGGTGATCATTATCGGGGCAAAGAAAAAATAAACGTTCTTTATGCCGATTGCCGGACGGCCGATGATTCGGTTTTGGGACGGGTGAGTACGCTGTGTCGGATATGCCGATAGGTGTTGTGCATTTGATAGATCATCACGCCGTAGAACAGCGCTTTATCCAACAACTTCCTGTTGTGTCGCAACGACCACAGAATTAATTTCCAAAAATATTTTCTTTCCCGGTATACAATGCCGATCCGGAACAACACCCGCATAAACATCACGATCTGGCTCCAGTGCAACCGCATGGGGACTGCCACACCCGCTTTCGGCAGTCGATACGTCGAGAGGAACTCGATCACGCGCGCATAGGAACGGTCCGGCGGATAAATATTGTCGATTACGTGAAGGAATCCGTCGTAAAGCCGATCCTCCTCCATCACCGGAACGATATTTGTCTCCCCTTCGGCAAAAGCGAACGGCCGGCTCAGCCGTCCCTCTTTTTTGATCCTCTCGTACAATTCCGTTCCCGGCGGCGCTTTTAACATGTTCACGATGGGAAGAGGAATTCCGCTCTGCTGGATAAAATCGACCTGGCGCTGAAACGACTGTTCCGTATCGGTATCAAAGCCGACGATAAATCCCGCCGAAATGATGAACCCCGCCTGATGAAGTTTCCGGATGTTCGTAAATTGATCACGCCGCAGGTTTTGGTTCTTTAACGAAGCTTTCAGCGATTCTTCTTCCGGCGTTTCGATGCCGATAAACAGATGCCGGAATCCCGCCCGCAGGAGAAGGTCCATCAACTCATCGTCATCGGCGAGATTGATCGTCAACTGTGTGGCAAAAAAGAACGGATAGTCGTTCTTTTTCCGCCATTCGATTAATGCCGGCAACAGGTCGTTTTTCAGCGTCCGCTTGTTGCCGATGAGGTTGTCGTCGGCGAACAGCACCAGATCGACATTGCTGCAGGAACGGATCGCTTCCAGTTCCCGGATGATCTGCGCGCTGGTTTTTGTGCGGGGGCGGCGGCCGAACAACGCGGTGACGTCGCAAAAATCGCAGAGGTACGGGCAGCCGCGGGAATATTGAATGATCGAAAAGACATATCGATCCATTTTCGTCAAACGAAAATCGGGAACGGGTGTTTGCGTAATATCGGCAAACTCGGTCGTGTGATAGATCCGCTGCGGCGTCCCCTTCTCCAAATCTTTCAGAAATAACGGCAGCGTGATCTCCGCCTCGTTTAACACAAAATGGTCAACGCCGGAAAACCGTTCGTGCTCATGGGTAAACAGCGGACCGCCGGCCACGATGCGTACGCCGGCACGGTTGCACTGGGCGATAATCTCGCGCACCGACACTTCCTGCACATTCATGGCCGAAAGAAACACAAGATCGGCCCATTGAAGGTCCCGATCCGTAAGCTCTTCCGCATTCAGATCGACCAGTTTTTTGTTCCAGGCAGCGGGAAGCAGCGGAGCGATGGTAAGCAATCCCAACGGCGGATATGGCGCACTTTTCCCCAATACGTCGATAAAATGCCGCATGGCATAAAACGTGTCCGGCATCTGAGGGTATACCAACAGTATATTCATGATTTCGTCAAACGTGCCGCTGGGGGAGCAGGTGGAATTCACCGATTCATGGTCTGAAAGTTAATAAACGGACAAATTGATTCAAAGTGAATTGTGTTCATCGTTGGACGGTAAGCAAAACAACGGCCGGGGGACAGACGCCGGTATTCGCGCCTTGTCTCCGCACCAACTTTTCGTTAAATTCCTTCATTCTTCTGCACAGGTGCATCGTAGAAGGAAATGGCATTTTTTGTGGAGTTGTTCTCCGTGTATGGTCCCGTAGCTCAACTTCCATCCCGACCGGGCTTACCGAGCGAAGCGATGGTAAAAACGTTGTCGGGATGAGAATCCCGCTGAACTGAGCGGAGCGAAAGCGGGATCCGGTTCTCAATATCACAATATGGTCCCGTAGCTCAACTGGATAGAGCAACAGCCTTCTAAGCTGTGGGTTGCGTGTTCGAGTCACGCCGGGATCGCGATGATTACGGTCTATGTGTTAAAAAGTATTCACGAACGATGGCTTTATGTCGGGATGACGAACAATATTCAACGAAGATTCCAACAACATCAATCCGGAAAGGTGCGATCGACAAAAGCAAGGCGACCGTACATTATCATTTACACGGCACAGTTTCTTCATCGTGTCGATGCAAGAGTGCACGAAAAATATCTTAAATCCTCATCCGGAAAACGATATCTAACTAAAAATATTCTGTTGCAACAGCCTTCTAACCTGCCCGCCTGACCGTCGTCAAACGGGCAGGCGGGGCTGTGGGTTGCGTGTTCGAGTCACGCCGGGATCGCGATGATTACGGTCTATGTGTTAAAAAGTATTCACGAACGATGGCTTTATGTCGGGATGACGAACAATATTCAACGAAGATTCCAACAACATCAATCCGGAAAGGTGCGATCGACAAAAGCAAGGCGACCGTACATTATCATTTACACGGCACAGTTTCTTCATCGTGTCGATGCAAGAGTGCACGAAAAATATCTTAAATCCTCATCCGGAAAACGATATCTAACTAAAAATATTCTGTTGCAACAGCCTTCTAACCTGCCCGCCTGACCGTCGTCAGACGGGCAGGCGGGGCTGTGGGTTGCGTGCCCGCCAAAAAATATTTATCACCCTTACCTGGCGGGCAAGTTCGAGTCACGCCGGGATCGCCACCAATCAACAGAGGGGCGTTCCCTTCGATCAACGGAAAGGGTCACCTATACATGTCGGCCGCCGATCCGCCGCAAAAAATTCTCGTCATTGAAGATGAAGAGTCTTACCGCCAGGTCATCGCCGGCGCCTTGTCGATGGCGGGATACGAGATCATCGAAGCGACGAACGGGCTCGACGGCCTCGGCGCCGCAAAACTGCATCATCCCGACCTGATCCTCTGCGACATCAACATGCCGAAAATGGACGGGCTCGATTTGCTCGAGACGCTTAAAAAAGACAACGAGTTTGCCGGCATTCCGTTTATCTTTCTCACCGGCAATGCCGCCCCGGGCGATGTGCGCAAGGGAATGCGGCTCGGCGCGGACGATTATATCACCAAACCGTTTTCGGCGGACGATCTCATCACCGCCGTCGAAACCCGGCTGAAGAAAAAAGTCTCCCTACAGCGCTATTACGAATCGCAGTTCGACGACATCAAATCCAGCATCACCCACTCCCTTCCTCATGAATTCCGCACGCCGCTGAACGGTATTCTCGGTTTTTCCCAAATGTTGATCGACGATAGCACGCTTCCGACGGAAAATGTGAAAGAGATCGCCGAGATGATCAACCGTTCGGGGAAACGACTGCACCGGCTGCTGGAAAACATGGTCTTGTTCGGTCAATTGCAGTTGTGGATCCGCAACCACGAAAAGTGCCGCGAGCTGCAGGAAGAACGGACGTTTCGGCTCGCTCCGCTCTGTTCGCCGGTGGCGGAAGAACTGATGAGAAAATACGGCCGCACCGGTGCGATTCACCTTTCCATCGAAGAAATCCCGGCCCGTATTGGACCGAAATTTTTCTCCAAGATTGCCGAAGAACTGATGGATAACGGACTCAAATTTTCCGATCCCGGCACGACCGTTCACGTGACAACCACCCGCGAAGAAGGAATGCTGGTGCTGACCGTCGCCGATGCCGGCCGCGGCATGACTCCGGAACAGATCGGAAAAATTTCCGCGCTGCAGCAATTCGATCGGAACTATTACGAACAGCAGGGGGCGGGACTCGGATTGACCATCGCGCGGCTGCTTGCGGAAATTCACGGCGGGAAAGTCGAGATCACGAGCCGTTCCGGCGCCACAAGCGTCCGTGTTTTGCTGCCGGCGGACGACGAATCGAAATAACCTTTTGCGGTTGTACCGGAGAAGGTCTATATTTCATAACAACGTATGACAACACAACGCCCGAAAGGCCACATTCTGATCGCCGACGACGAGGAAGATTTCCGTCTTCTTCTGCGGACATTGCTGGAGGGGGAAGGATTTTCCGTTTCCACGGCGGTGGACGGCGCCGATGCCATCAACAAACTGCAGGAACGTTCGTACGACATCGTGCTGCTCGACATCCGCATGCCGCGTGTGGACGGGATAGAAGTACTGCAATTCATCAAACAACTGTACATCGACACGCAGGTGATCATTCTTACCGGCGTGAATGAAATTTCGATCGCGGTGGAATGCATGAAACTCGGTGCCTTCCATTTTATGACCAAACCGTACAGCGTCGATTCATTAAAATCTCTCATCGCGCAGGCGTTAGAGAGCCGGTCGATGCGTTTGGAATTGAAGGCGCTCAAATCCACCGCCGCACGGAACGGCGCCGCCGGCCAACTGATCGGAGACAGCCGGCCGTTCCGCGCCGTGTTGGAGATTGCGGACAAAGTGGCGCCGAGCGATTCCACCGTGCTGCTGGAAGGGGCGAGCGGTACCGGCAAAGAGGTCATCGCCAATTATATTTACAAACATTCGCCGCGCGCCGAAAAACCGTTCGTCGCGCTCAATTGCGCCTCCATCCCCGACACGCTGATCGAAAGCGAATTGTTCGGTCATGAAAAAGGGGCGTTTACGGATGCCGGAGCGATGCGGCAGGGATTGGTCGAGATCGCCAACGGCGGAACATTGTTCCTGGACGAGATCGGCGAGATTTCTGCGGTGTTCCAGCCAAAATTGCTCCGGTTCATCCAGTCCGGCGAATATCGGCGCGTCGGCGGGAATAAAACTTTAAAATCGGACGTCCGGCTGATCTCTGCCACCAATAAAAATCTCTTCACCGAAGTTGCCGAAGGCCGGTTCCGCGAAGATCTTCTCTACCGGTTGAACGTCATTACGCTGCATTTGCCGTCGTTGACGGAACGGAAGGACGATATTCCGCTCCTGGCGCAGAATATATTGCAGAGGAAAAGCAAGGACCGTACGGTGAAAGAACTGCATCCGGACGCGCTGAACGCGTTGATGGAATATCACTGGCCGGGAAATATCCGCGAACTGGAAAATGTGCTCGAACGGGCGATCATTCTCAGTCCGCTGCCGGTGATCTCGCCGAAAGATCTGATGCTGCCGCACCGGTTTGTCTCTTCACCGGCCGGAACCGGCGGTGACGCGCAAAAACTCGGCTCCGCCGTTTCGCTGGAAGAGATCGAAAAAGAACACATCGCGTTGTTGCTTCAGGCAACTCATTGGAACAAAAACCTCGCTGCAAAAATTCTCGGAATCTCCCTCAAAACGCTCTACACCAAAATTCACCACTTCAACCTCGTACAAAAATAATCGCGCCGGCTCAGCGCACAGCGGCCGGTACCTCACCCGGAACAAACTTCAGCGATTCGGAATTGAGACAGTACCGGAGCCCGGTCGGCCGCGGACCGTCGTCGAACACATGGCCGAGATGCGAATCGCACCGCGCGCAGTTGATTTCAATGCGCGACATGCCGTAACTGTCGTCCGCTTTTTCGCTCACATGGTCCTTCGCAAGCGGCTGAAAAAAGCTCGGCCACCCCGTGCCGGAATCGAATTTCGCATTGGAGGCGAACAGCGGAAGATCGCAGCAGACGCAAATATAAATCCCCTCTTTTTTGTGATCGTAGAAGGCGCCGCAGAACGCCCGCTCCGTTCCCGCCTGCCGGGTAACGGCATACGTTTCCGGCGGGAGTAGTTTTTTCCATTCTTCCTCCGTTCGGACAACTTTCGGCATCCCCTTCCGGTAGACGTCGTTCAAATATTCGGCGATCGGTTTCATGGTGGAGTCCTTTTCTATTGGCGGGTATTTTCGCTGCTGGATCATGCTCAGCACCGGCCGTTCGGCGAACATGTTCACCAGAACGATCACGGCGGCAGCGGCCAGCAGCGTCAACAGCACGATGGTTTGACTTTTCATTCGTTGTTCCTCCTGTTCACCTTCTGCAACACCTCCCCGCGTTTTAAAGTTTTCACACCAACATAAAAAAAGTCTCACGGAAATGTGAGACTTTTTTGGTAAACGGTGATTTTTACGGGAAAAACGGCCTTTAGGACTGCGGTTTCGGACCTTCCTCGGGATCAAAACTGGAGGCAATCCCGTCCAGAATATGTACACGGGCACGAATCTCGTTCAGCCGTTTCATAATGGCAAGGACTTTTTCGCTGCTCTCTTCCGCCAGTTCGGTGATGAACTGTTTGATCTCCTGATCGTCGCATTGCAGCAGCGTCTGCCGGGAGAGTGTGACGATTTCCGATTCCAGTTGGAGCGCGCGGGTGAGCGCCGTACAGGTGTTCCGACAGTTATGTTCGCAGTAAAAGTCGTTGAGTGTCATCACACCACCTCGTGTCGTTGTTGAGAGAATGAACATTGTTGTCCGGCATACAGCGCCTCTTCATTCAACGGCAGCAGATGATGATGCCGTTCGGGCAGCACGTCCCGGAGCGCCAGCACCACGCTCGAAATGCTGACGATGGGACGCCGGTCGAGCAAGGCGCCGAGGATGATCATATTCGCAATCTGTTTTTTTCCCATCTTCACCGCCATCGCGGTGGCGGGAATCATCAGTTGTTCGATATCGGTTCTCGTGCTTGGCGTGATGATCGTCGACACTTCGCCGATCAACAATCCGCCCGATTTGATCTTCGGCTCGAATTTTTCCATCGACGGTTGATTGAGAATGATGGCGGTATCGAACATCGTGACAATGGGCGAACTGACCTTCTCCGGCGAGACGATGACGATACAGTTCGCCGTCCCTCCGCGCATTTCCGGTCCATATGCCGGCATCCAACTCACCTCTTTCCCTTCATTCATGGCGGCATAGGCGATAATCTGACCCATGGACAGGACACCCTGTCCTCCGAATCCAGCAATGATGATCTCGTGGTTTTCTGACATGCGAACCTCGCTGTTGAATGATCGTCGTTTGTTATTTCAAGGCGGCGGGTGTTTTGATGTCGCCCGGCGGAAAGTATGCGAACATTTCTTTTTCCATCCATTGGTTTGCCTCCACCGGCGTCATTTTCCACCCGGAGGGACAATTCGAGACCACTTCGATGAAACAGGTCCCTTTTTTTTGTTTCTGAAATTCCAGCGAACGATGGAACGCTTTTTTCAGCTTCCGGACGGCGTTCGGTGTGTGGACGGAATGACGCGCCACATAATAGGCGCCGGGAAGCTGCGCAATCATTTCCGTAATCTTAATCGGGAAGCCGGCCGAGGCGGCGTCGCGGCCGTACGGCGATGTGGACGTTTTCATTCCGCAGAGCGACGTCGGCGCCATTTGACCGCCGGTCATTCCGTAAATTCCATTGTTGACGAACACCATCAGGATATTTTCACCGCGATTGACGGTGTGAATGGTCTCCCCCGTGCCGATCGCCGCAAGGTCACCGTCCCCTTGATACGAAAAGACATACGCATCGGGAAGGATGCGCCGGATACCGGTCGCCACAGCACTGGCACGGCCGTGCGCCGCTTCCTGCATGTCCACATTCATATAGTGATAGGCAAACACCGAACAACCGACCGGAGCGACGCCGACGGTGTCGCCGGCAATCCCCATCTCGTCAATCACTTCCATTAAAATTTTGTGGATAACGCCGTGACCGCATCCCGGACAATAGTGCATCGGGGTATCGGTGAGTGTCTCCGGTTTGCGGGAGACGATTTCCATATCGTCCAGCATCGTCGTATTCATAAATACCCCGCCGATTGATTCATCTTTTGCACCTTTTCGGACATCATCTCGACTTCCAGCAAAATTTCTTCCGGTGTCGGAATCATGCCGCCGGTGCGACCTTTGAATAAGACCGGGCAGGTTCCGTTCACGGCCAGGCGGACATCCTCCACCATCTGGCCGGCATTCATTTCCACGGTCAGGAACATCCGCGCCGGATCCGCCAATAACGACAGCACGTCGGAAGGGAACGGATACAATGTTTTCGGGCGGATCAAACCGACGGAGATTCCCTTCCCCCGCGCCATTTCCATCACTTTATGACAAATACGCGCCGATAATCCGAATGCCACGAGAAGAATATCCGCATCGTCCGTCTGGATCAATTCACATTCCGCCTCTTTTTTCAATTTTCGGTATTTGTCCTGCAGATGGAGATTGATCGATTCCATTTTGTCCGGATCGATATGCAGGGAGGTGATAAAATTCCGATCACGGCCGTTCTTTCGGCCGACCGTCGCCCAGGAGCGTTCGGCCGGAGGAAGAGAACCGTATTTCGGCAGGAACACTTTTTCCATCATCTGTCCGAGCGCACCGTCGGCGAGAATCATCGCCGGCATCCGGTATTCCTCCGCCAACCGGAATCCCGTCACGACAAAATCGGCCATCTCCTGCACCGATGACGGTGCGAGAACGATCATGTGATAATCACCGTGCCCTCCCCCTTTGGTCGCTTGAAAATAATCCCCTTGCGCCGGCTGGATTGTGCCGAGTCCCGGACCGCCCCGCTGCACATTGGTGATGAGGCACGGCAATTCCGCGGCGGCGATATATGAGATCCCTTCCTGCATCAGGCTGATGCCGGGGCTGGAGGAGGAAGTCATGGTGCGCGCTCCGGCACCGGCGGCGCCGTACACCATGTTGATCGACGCAATCTCGCTTTCCGCCTGCAGCACCACCACCTCGGGATGTTTCGGCGATTGTTCCGCAAGGTATTCCAGAATTTCCGATTGCGGCGTAATGGGATATCCGAAATACGCCTGCAGTCCGGCGCGAAACGAGGCTTCCGCCAATGCTTCATTCCCCTTCATCAACTTCGGTGTTTCTTCATGATTGATCGGGTGTGTCATGAAATCTCCCAGTGATTACGATGCGGCGGGTGTGAAGGCCATTGTGGCCGGACGGCGGGCGCTCTTTTTTTTCTCGCGGTAGACGGTGATCGCCGAATCGGGACAGACCAGCGAACAGTTCGCACAGCCGGTGCAATTGTCCCGCACCAGTTCAACGAACCGGTATCCTTTCCGGTTGATGGAGGAGGACAATGCAAGACTTTCCTGCGGACAGGAGACGATACAGAGTTCGCATCCTTTGCAGATCTCCGATGCGACGGTGATGGTACCTGTGATCATAGAGTGCTCCGAATTCTTTAATGCCTTCAGAATACTCAAGAATGATGCCATGCGAAATCGACGGAATATCGCCAAATACGTTAGCGAAAAATCGGACTTGATTGCAGTTTCGGGAAGATGTGCGTTGAATTCCTACATTGTCCAATAGGAATAAAAACAACGGGATTAGCGGAATTCCGGATGGCGGAAAAAGTGCAGAACAATTCTACAATTACCCGGCAGAACAAAGTGTATTTGCAATTCTAAAAAAGACATAATTCTCCGGTTAAAAGAAAAAAAAATCCCTTCCGGCATCGGGAAGGGATTCTCAACAGGCGTCCGTTATTTCTGCTACTTCAGCAGGATCATTTTTTTCATCGAAAAAAACGAACCGCTTTCCATCCGGTAAAAATACACGCCGCTGGAGAGTGCGCCGGCGGTGAACGGAACGGAATATTCTCCGCGGTGTTGATATCCGTTGACCAACACCGCCACTTCCCTTCCGAGCATATCGTACACTTTCAGTGAAACCACTCCGTCCGCGGGAACGGCGTATGAGATGGTGGTCGAAGGATTAAACGGATTCGGATAATTCTGCTCCAACCGGAATGAAGAGGGAGCGGAAACGTTACGATGCTGTTCCGCTCCCGTCAGTCCGTTTTTCCATTGCTGTTTGGCGATGCGGATTCCATCCACGCGGATGATCGCCCCCTGCAGCGGTCCGCCGGCCAGAAACGCCCCGGAGTTGATTGCCACCGCCAGCACCGTAATATTATCGTTCGGCATAATGAGCGGTCCGACGGACGCGCGGTTCGGTTCGGCCGGTGGGATCCCTCCGGCCAACACGAAGAGGCTGATCTCATCGTTGTTCGCACCGGCGATATATTGATATTTCACCACAAGCAGGTACGTTGTTCCGGTCTGATATTTCGTCGTATCGAAGATGGTCGAACCGGCCAACGTTGTGCGGAGCCCGAACTGCACTTTTCCCGAATCGATTTTCACATACACCGGCGCCCGGTAGTTTCCCGGGGGTGTGTTCGTGAGGGAGACGAAAAATCCTTGTGCCGCCTGTACGCCGCTCACGTTCACCATAAAGGAGAGATACACGACGGAATCGGCCGCAGAATAGAACGAACGATACAAGGTTTGACTTCCCGCACCGCCGACGATGCGGAGTGATTTTCCCAAACCGGACCCGTGATATCCGGCGTATGACAATCCCGCCGAATCGACGGATAACGGCGTGCCGTCATAATACACATCCCAGCCGTTTTTTCCCCGCAGCGTATCGCCGGCGGCAAACATAAAATCTTCCGTCAGAAACGTATTGACCGGCTCGTGTACGGTGCTGTTCCAGCTTCGGCCCACGCGAATTTCATCGATCGTTACCGGTGAACCCTTCAAGCCCGATTGGATGAACGCGTTGGAAAGCCAAATCTCACCGATATCCGCCGGATCATTTCCCGCAACGGCAACGGTATCCGCCTTTGACGGTTCCCCTTCCGGCATCGCGTCCGAAAAGACATAAATTTTCGACGTATCGTTATTGGTGCCGGGAACGAACGTATGTTTCAACACCACCAGGTGGGTCTTTTTTGTCTTGAACGTTTTGCCGATGTACACGATCGCGGTATATTTCGACACGCCGATCTTAAACGTGGAGTCGGTCGCCCGTTGCACGTAACAGCGCAGATTCACGTTTGTCGTCCCTCCGTACTGATCCATGGCAATATTATAACCGGTGGTTGCGGTTGCGGTGAGACTATCCACCTTTAATAAGAAGGAGAGATAAATATTCCCGGAATCGACTTTCACCAGCTGTTTCGTGCAGAGATCGCTCGCATCAATATTGGAAAATTTGACTGCGTTCCCCACGCCGGAAGCGGCGTATCCGTTGAACGACAATCCGGGAGAGACGATCTTCACTTTTGATTTTATTACTTTTGCGGAACTCCAACCGCCGTAATTGTCCAGGCTATCGCCGGCGGGATAATCGAATGATTCCTTGAAAAGATTTTGCGCCGGAAGGATCGGGGATCCGAGCAGCAGTGCCAGCAGAAATACGATCGTTTTCATGTGTCCTTTGTTGTTTTTGCCCCTGGTGAATAACAATGAACCCCCGAATGTTTATGCGGCGCGCTGTACGTCGTCCGCCGCCTGTTTCATCACGCCGGCGAGTGTGGTGTACATTGCCACCCAGGCGCTTCGTACTTCGTCCGTAAAATCCGAACCGAGCCCCCGCTCCAGGGTCCACAACAGCGCACTGGCAACGATGTCGTAGTGTCCGTTCGTCACGCCGTAGGATTTGTGATCGCGCCCCATCTTTTGCAGCGACGGCGTGATCTCCTCCATCCGGTCCAGATTATTCACGGCAATCGTCAGCATCTGCATCAGTGTTTTCCCTTGCTCTTTCAGGTCCCCGCGGAATAACGGTCGAACGTACGGAGCGATCTCGAACAGCCGTGAATAAAAAAGGTCGGCCGCCTCTTCGGCGATCGGCTGTATCATGGCAAAACTGGAGCGGATGAGTTCTTTTTGGTGGTGCGTCATTGGTTTCCTCTGTCGGACGTAAAAATTACGGTACAAAAATAGCGCCGCAGCAATCGTCAGACAACTGAATGAACGTTCAGTTAAAACGAAGTGTGATGGATGTCGCACGGTAGAGTGCGGATCGTCGAAAAGCCGAAGGCAATGCTCCGGTTTCAGCAGTGAGGTACCCTGAACGAATGTCCGGTTTTTCCGCCGGGACGAGGAAGAGAATCATTGTTGGGCTTGCAACAACGGATAGATTGTGCAATCACTCTGAGCAAAGAGTGATGTCCGGCAAAACTGCACAGGTGTCGAAGAGCGACATTCGAAGGTTACGGAGAAAGAGTGAATCAGCGGAAAGGTATTATTTCAGGAACAACATTCTCTGCAGTTGCGATTCGCCGTTATTGCTCAGGCGGACAAAATAGACGCCGGAAGCGGACCGATCCGGAACAACAAACGAACGCCGATGTTCGGTCCCTTGCTCCAAATATTCGTCAACCAGTGTCGTGATTTCCCGGCCGATGGCATCAAATACGGTCACCCGGGTGAATCCGGACCGGCGAAGTGTGAAACCGATGGTGGTGGAGGGATTAAACGGATTGGGAAAAATATGAATACGTTGAATGAAGGGCATATTCTTCGTAATGACGGCATCCGCGGTCGAAAGGTATTCTGTTCCCCCATCCGTATCGATCTGCTTTAAACGATATGAATACCGGCCGGGGGCGAGCCCTTTATCGACGAACGAATATTCTTTGGGGACAGAGACCGTTCCGGATCCCTCCGTAAAACCGACAGATTCCCAACGACCGGCGTCACCGATCAACATCCGTTCGATTGCAAATCCCGCATTGTTCGTTTCGGTTGCGGTCTTCCACTGCAAAGCCACGGTGGAACCGCTGACCATCGCGCGGAAGGAAACCAACTCGACCGGCATTGCGGCTCCGGCTGAATTCAGGGTAAATTGATCGACGGAAAGACCATGATCGTCTCCCGAATCATTCACATCGGTCCAACGGAACCAAATTTCATCACCATTCAACAAGGTGAGGGAAAGTGTCGAAGAGACGGTCGTTTTATTCGCGGTGGCATTGCCATCGAGCGACGTGGCGGTGGTAGTCGCGATTGGCCCGGTAAAATCCAACGCCGGCACCGCGGTCCATGTACCGGCATCGGAGATGGATGAGGCATTGATGCGGTACTCAAAAGTCAACTTTTGCTGAACAGCATTTCCGCCATCGCGCCACTGTTTTCCCACATATTGAACGGGAATCGAGGTGATCGTCGACCCGGAAGTATTTTTGAATCGTACCGCATAATAGATCGCTCCCGTCGAATTCGACGCGATGGAACCGAGCGACCGTTCCGTCGAAGCACTGGATCCGAAACTAAAAAGTTTACCGGAATTGGAAGAGCCTGTCGCCGCCTCATAGATTGTACGCGTGGAGTACCAACCGGTGAGCGTCACGGTATCGGTCCATGTATTGCTCGTACCGCTGCTGGAGAGTGTATTAAAATTTTGCGAGTATGAATAGGTGAGCGAAGTAATGGAGATATATTTTCCGTCCGATGCGGCGGAAGTGGTGAATGTTCCTTCCAGGGCGGTCGGATACGATGCGGTCTTATAATATCGCGACGTGGAATTACCGTTGTATGGATAAATTCGGAAATAATATGTGGTGGAGGCGGACAATCCCGAAAAAGTGTATTGTCCCGTACCGTACGCCACATTCACCTGGCCGGAGCCGCCGCTGATTGTGGTTTGATCGGAATAGACCGTTCCGTTCGACGGCGCAGTGAACGAATTGGTGGTGCTGATTTTGACGAGATATCCCGTCGGCAGCACCGATCCCGAAGGATCACTCCACGAGATGGTTGCGGCATTGGATGTCACCGACGACATGGAATATCCGGACGGGTAGTTGGTCGGTTCGGTTCCCGTGGAGGTGGTTTTTTTCGTCATCGTGCTGAAATTGATCACATTGACGTACTCCGGATGATCGATGAAAGGATTGCGGTTCCCTTGAATGGAATAGATATATGCATTCCTGTCCTTTTCCCACTGATCGGGCGGATCATCGTTGTGCCATTGCACGAGCAGATCCACGCTTTGCGGCGCTTCCGGGTTGGCTAAAGCCGCCAGCCTCGTGTTGAGCGCATTAAAGGACCAATCCTTCCCGTTCTCATTATGGTACCGCACCGCCATATAAAACAATGCCCGTGCCGCATCGCCTTTGTGCGAATCTCTCGGCTCATACACCGTTTCACCGGATGAATTCGTTCCGAGTTTCCCTTCCAAATATTGATAGGAAACCGTCGTCACTTCGCCGAGCGGATGGTTGCTTCTGCGACCATTCGCATTGTTCTGATTGGTCGGAAACAAATGGTGTTGATCCGAATATTCTTTGCCGCTTTCTGAATC
>CAZRWF010000073.1:0-14135 GCA_964603685.1 uncultured Chitinophagaceae bacterium | reverse complement strand
CTGGTGACCTGCTGATTACAAGTCAGCTGCTCTACCAACTGAGCTACGCCAGCAATTGTTTTTCAAAGATCAAAAACTCTCTTAAAAGCAAAAAAACACTCTGTTTTTACCAAAAAGGCATTGTGGCGGAGTTAACAAATATATACTTTTTTGCCACAAAGTCAACTGATATTGCGTTAAAAATTGCTAACCGTCGTCGGAAGGTGCGAGCGTATTTTTGCGCTCAATTGAAGGTAAATGGAGGCCAGACTGTCACGTCCGTAGTGACGTTCGTATGCCGCACGCCGCTGGAGTGCTTGAAGTTGCAGTTGGATGATCTGTCGGGAGTATTTGTTGTCGCCGGAAAAGGGGCGAAAATTCACTTCCGGAACCGGCGCCGGCACATAGGTGGTATCTCCGGTTAATCGATGCAAAAATCCTTCCGGAATCCTGAAAAACCCGGCCGTATATTGCGGCTCGATCTCAGAAGTGACGAACACCGGCCGGGAGTCCGATCGATCCATAAAACTCCTCAACAAATCGGTGAATCTCCCTTCAATAGTCGCATAATCGTACGGTCGGCCGTGTTCAAATTTCTCCAGCTCCGGCAGAAACCGATCGATTTCGGGTCGCGAATGCTCCATCACCTCCGGATACATCTTCCATAATTGGGGGAAATACCACGACCGGCGGAAGAGTTCCTTGTCCAAAACCGTTATGTCGGGCCGAACTTTTCGGACATGTTGATAGTAATACGACGGTGCGACAAAATAATCCCATTGATACGACAACACCACCGCGTTCGGCGGCAAGTGTGTTAATATCGACGTCGTGTAGTCCTCTGTTAAAAAATTATCGCTTTGATCGACCTGACTCCAATGTTTCATCACCTGCAGAACGATCAACACACCGGCAGCCGCGATGATGATCCATCGAGAAATTCCTGATCCCCAATGCCGCAACATTGTCTCCAGTCCGGTCGCGATGCAGAGGGCGATCATCATCATTGCCAACAGGAAATATGAATCAATGTCATGGATGTCATAGTTGATCGAATATCCGACGCAGGTGAAAAACAGAATCACCACGATGAAAAACTTCTTCCGGTCGGTAAAGAGGAGCGATAACGCACCGATCACAGCGACAATCAGAAATGGGAAGAAATATTCCGTCGACAAATTTCCCCAAAAATAGTTCCATTGCCTTCCGGCCGCTTCCGTTGAGGCGAACATCCAGACACGGAATTGTTTCCCGGTGAAGTGCCACCACCAGCGATCGAAGGTGTCGGGGTTGCCCCAATTCAGCAGCGGCTGCTGCGCTGCACGGACAAGGAGAAAGAGGTTAACGGAAAATCCGGCGGCAAATGGCGCGGACAATATCCCTATCCGGCGAAAGGTCTCTTTGTTCCAACCGAAGTGCGCAATGAACCACCACAACAGCCCGGGCGCCAATAAAACGGTTGTTAAGTGATTCGTGAAAGACAATCCGACCACGAAGGAGAACAGCCACCACCACCGCGCTTGTTCCGTGTGCACGCCGCGCTGGAATAGAAAAAGAATCGTGGAAAGGAACAACAGATGCAGCGAGTACACCTCCACCGACACCGCTTGCGACCAAAACGTTACAGATGTCGCCAGCGCCGCCGTTGCCGCGAGTGCCGCCGGAAGGACACCAGAATTTTTTTCCCCACCGGCGGAAAGGAACTCCGACAGAAATCGAAAAAAGACCAATGCTGCTCCGGCCGTACACAGTGCGGAAAATGTGTTCAGTTGAACGATCGGCTCTCCTCCGGCCGGGATCAAAACGGCTAACCTTCCCAACAACGTGAACAACGGATATCCGGTGGGATGCGCGATACCGAGTGTATGTGCGACCGACGCCAGCTCACCACTGTCGATAAAACCGACCGATTCGGACATCGTCAGCCGGTAAAGGACGAACAGAACGATGCCGGTAACCGCCGTTGTGAATCCCGTTTGATATTTGTTCAACGTTGTTCTCATGTTTTAAAAAAGAATTGCCGCAACACAACCGGAAGAAAATACAAAATATTCCGGAAATGTTACGGCAAAAAAAACGTTTGTGCCGGCTACATATTGAAGTAATAACTCATCTTGATCAGGAAAATATTGTCGGCTTTTAATCCAGCAAGACGTTCCACCGATCGCGAAAACTTTAACTCGCCGACATTCTCCATTTCGTTCCTGTTTTGCGTCCACACAAAATAGAGGGACGAGCCGGGTAGATATTCCCACCGCAGAACCGCGTTTCCGCGGAGCGACTTCAGATTAAAATTCGGATCGCCGAACGTGTGGCTGAGGGCGGGCCCGGCACCGTCCGGATCCACCGTATAGGAATTACCCGATCGAACGATCGTGGATCCGTTCTCACCGTACGTCAAATATTCATCGGATTTCGGCCGGACCAGCTCCTTAAACGCCGTGTAGGATCCGGAAGAGATGAGCGGCTGCATGTATAATTGAAGACTCAATTGCGGCGTAAACGTCCAATTCAGTCGGATATTCGCGGCAACTTCATTCAGAGTTAATTCGCTGAAAAGATACCGTTTGCCGAAGGTGGCCGTGGCCGACGGATCGGCATACACCCCGCCGCCGTAGGCGAGATCGCTCACCTCCGTCCGGAAATCGGGACCGAAAGAGACGGTGACGTTCGGCGCCGGGCGATACTGCAGCCAAAATCCGACGCTGCGATATTCGGTCAATTCGGACCAATAATTATTCGTGAAGATCTCGGCAACAAAATTTTTACTATAGTCGGAATTGACGAACATGTTCACTTCGTACCCCGGTTTGTTGATGGTCAACGGACCGCCGCGCGTGCGCCGGTTGTTCACCGTTTCGTTGGGATTCATCGCCAAATTCCAATTGATGCTGTAAAAGTTCATAAATTGTACGAATCCGAAATGGACCAGGACGCTGTGCACCATGTTCCCTTCGAAATCAAAACTTTGGCCGTAACCGCCGCCGGCTTCCTTCCGCCGGAAAATTCCGTCGGGCTCGGTCCAGTTGTATCCGCCGCCGACATGCATGTTGATCACGTCCGCCCGCGATTGAAAACCGAGGTCGTTCACTTCATAGTACGGATCGATGAAACCGAACGAAGAGTTAAAGAAAAAATTCCCCTTTTGTTTGATGAGATAGAATCGTCCGGCAAAACCGGTGAGCGAAGTGGCGTTCGTGTCGACATCGAGATGCGACGCATCGGGCCGCTGAAAATAATGCTGCGAGTTCGTTTGAATGCTTGTGATCCTGCGGGTATTCCCTTCCACGTGGGAAAGATTTCCGTAACCGGTGATCACCCATGTTTTACTGCTGTCGAGAAACGTCCATCCATCCACGCCGACGAACGATCCACTGCTGTTCAGCGCATCCTGAAGAGTGCGATCCGAAAAACTTCGCTGCGTGAGAGTGCTCAACAATCCGATCCCTTGTTTGCCGTCGTTGAAGTCCCGCTGAATGCGGGCCACGCCATAATACGTAGACGGTTCGACTTCGGCATCCAAAAACATATTCCCGCTTTTGTATTCCGCGAATTCGCGGGCCGTCACGGCGTGAATGGTCCCGACATTCCATCCGTCCGCCACTTTCCCTGTGACCTTACCCGCACCGAGGATCCGCGTGGCGAACGGCATGTCAAAAAAGGATGCCGTGTCCAGCGCATTGTTGCCGCGCGGAGAACGACCGATCCGGCGGCTGTAAAAAGGAGTGGTATAGGGAAAATTGAAGTTCCAAAAATTCCTTCCGCCCCCTTGTCCGTAATTCGTAAAGATGTTCGCCCCCTCCACAAAAAACGGCCGTTTCTCCGAGAAGAACGATTCGACGTCGCTCAGATTCACCACGGCCGGATCGACTTCCACCTGGCCGAAATCGGGATTGACCGTCGCGTTCAGGATTAAATTGCTGCTGATGCCGTATCGAATGTCGGCGCCGAATTCCGGAGAATAACGGGAGCCGTCATTGAACGGATTTCCCGGCGCCGGATGAGTGTATTCCGCCTTGGTGGTGGCGAACGGGAGAATTTCCAATGCATTCGCCGGTTTGATTCCTTCGATTCCGGTCAGTTCCACAAATCGTGAAACAAATCCGCTCTCCATGCGCGGCGTGTAGACGAGGTAATCGATCTCGTTTTTGCGTCCGATCTCTCTTTTGAAATTCACTCCCCATACTTGAACGGGATTGTCTTGAAAACGGAGTTGGGAAAACGGGATCCGCATCTCCATCGTCCACCCCGCATCGTCGATGTGCGCTTTCCCTTCCCAGACACCGTCCCAGTCGGAATCGTCCCAATCATCATTATAGAGCACACCGTCGTTGATGGAACCGGCGGGACCGACCATAAAATAATTGCCGGTGCGTTTATCGTTGTACGGATCGAGAAACAGCGTGAACCAATCCGACGTGCCGTAGTTGTCGCGGCGGTTCAGGATCCGCATGATCGAATCCGGACTTGAATCGTATAATCGCGCTGCTACATACAGCGCCTCGTCGTCGTACGCCACCCACACTTCGGTCCTTTCGGACGGCTCACCTCCCTGTGTCGGCTCCTTTTGTTTAAATTCGGTCACCGGGGGAAGAGAGCGCCAAACGGATTCCGTCAATCTGCCGTCGAGCGTGACCGGCTGGTCCAACTTGACCGCGCGGACTTGTGCTGCGGTGGCAAGTGTGAACAACAACACGGCCGGCAAACACCAACGGACGCACAATTTCATAATTCCTCCTTGTTGAATAAAAAGCGGCGCACGATTGTTCGCTACGCCGCTGTACAATTGTAGTTTCATTACAATTGTTGTTTATTTTTTCTTGATATCGATGTATCCGTTCACTGTTTCCAGCGTGATGGTTTCACCGCCGCCGTTCAGAACGTATTTCGCGCGGATTTCTTCCCGGTCCTCGTCTTTTTCGTACGATTCCGCTTTGAAATCGGAGCGAACCTCATACTTTGATTTTCTGGAGGAGGAACCCCAGTTATCGCGCAGACGGATCGTCGCTTCGATGGTCGCTTTGGCATTTTCCGGAAGGAATAATTTGATATCGCCTCCCGCCGTTTTCAAACGGCTCTCCCCTTTTCCGCTGGGAATCAATTCCGCATTGACATTGCCGCCGGCAGTACTGGCTTCGATCGAACCGGTGATGTTCTTTAAGTCGATGTCACCTCCGGCCGTTTTTGCTTCCACCGTTCCGGATGCTCCTTGAAGTTTTAAGTCCCCTCCGGCGGTCCGCAGATACGCATTACCGCTCACTTTCCCGACGCGGACATCACCGCCGGCTGTGGACAAGGAGGCGTCGCCGCCGATATCTCCCGCTTCAATATCGCCACCGGACGTCCGGGCGTCGAGTTTTTTCGAAACCTTTTCGATGCGAATATCACCGCCGGAGGTACTGACGTTTGCTTCGCCGATCACGTTCCCAAGCGTAATGTTCCCGCCCGATGTGCGGAGTTCGGCACGGCCTTCGATATCCCCGGTCCGGACATCGCCGCCGGACGTGGACATGCGGACCATACCTTTCACTTTTTCGATGGTGATGTCGCCGCCGGATGTGGAGCCGACCGCATCGCCGGTCAGATTGCCCTGCAATTCGATGTCACCGCCGGAAGTGCGGAGTTCCAGTTTCGTTTGCGTCGGAACGGTGATCAAAAACCGGCCATCGCTGTGATTACCCCATTTGGGCCGATACGAGACACGGACTTCATCACCCGATTGGGACATTTTGACGTATTCCAGATCCTCATCATCGATTCCTTCAATCACGACGGTGATCTCGTTTTTCGTCGAGGTTTTGATCAGAATCTCGCAACCGCTCACGGAGACATCGAGCGCGCTGGCTTTTCCGACCTGAAAAGTTTTTTCCCGTTTGGTGTCGGGGTTGGCGGACAGAACCAGAGCTGTCGCCATCAACATCACGAACACATATTGCAGAGTTTTCATTGATACATCTCCTTTACTAAGTTGACCGCACGATTGCGGATGTAGTTGTTTTGTTCTTTTGAAATCTGATCTTTCAGTGCGTTCAATGTCTTTTCATCGAACTTCATCCCTTCCATCCTGGCGAATTCCAGTGCATTGATCGCCGCAACGCGCACGCCGGAATTATTATCTTTGGCGATGACGAACAACATGGCATCGCGAATATCATCATCGAACCGGTATTGCTGCAGAACGCGGAGTGCTTCCCGGCGTACACCGGGATTCGCGTCGGACTTAAGCGACGTGATGAGCGCCGCTTTAATGGCAGGATCCACCGTTGTGGCGTTTTCCGTTTGATTCCTGATGGCATTGACGGAGGAGAGACGGACACCGGCATTCGCTTCGTTCAGCAGCGAATGCGTCAACAGCCGCTGGATCTCGGGATCGTCGATTTTTCCTTTGATATGCATCGGCGCGACGGCGTCAAATTCGAATTCGATTTCACCGTCGCTTGCATCGGTATCGATGAAACGCACATTCGTGATATTTGTCTTTGGAGCATCCTCCGTCGTACCGCCGGCCGGCAGAATCACCACTCCGGGATCCATAGAATTCGGCGAGAAGGAACAGTACCCGATGAGCATCCCCAGCGCAAGCGTTCCCGTTCCTCCGATGATTACCGAAGGCCGCAACAGTTCGGTGATTGCCACGGTCACTTCTTCGGACCATGAACGACGCTGCCGTTCTTTGCGCAGGGAGGAACGGAGCTGCGTGCGAGCGTCGCCGAGCAGCGCATCGGTGGTTTTCTCGGAGGTATGTTCGGAGACGAACGCCGAGAATTTTTTCAGGTCCTGATATTCTTTTTTCAGATCCGGATGCTTTTTTAAATACTCATCGAGTTTTTTCTGTTCCTGTTCCGTCACTTCGCCGTAAACGGAAAGGTTCATCAACGCTCGGATTTCTTCTTTTTTCTTCATGATGTATAGAGATCGTGTAAGTGGGTTCGCATTTTTTGAGTCGCTTCAAACAGATATTTTTTCACCGTTCCCTCCGCACATTGCATCATCACCGCTATTTCCCGCAATTTATATCCCTGATAATGTCGCAGCGTAAAGACCAATTTTTGTTTCGGAGAGAGCTTGTGCAGCGCTTGTTCGATCCTTCCCGCTATCTCATTGTTTACTGTGCCGGCGTCGGTCCGATGCGTGCTGATACTGACCTGTGATGGGGAATCGTCCTCTCCTGTTTCATCGATCGGCACGGTTGCGTTCCGTTTTTTTCTCGCCGTGTGTGTTAAACAGACATTGGTCGCGATGCGATAGATCCATGTGGAGAATTCACTTTTTTGCTGGAATTTCGACAATCCCTTAAAAACACGGATAAACGTTTCCTGATAGATATCCTTCGCATCGTCGGCGCTGCGGGTAAACCGTGCTGCAATATTGAGGACTTCCCTGTCATACCGGAAAATCAACTGCTCAAACGCCGCAGAATTGCCCGCTTTGGATTGTTCGATAAGTTCTGTTTCGGTCGGCGACATATGACGGCGTTTAGGGATTAGACTTGCGTTACTTTCGTTTGGTTGTGGCCGGGCGTAAATTGTTTATTCCGCCGGACCATTCTATATTCCATGCAACGATCGCACACATACGATGAAAAAAATTGCCGGTTTCGCCCTCTTTTTCCTCTTTCCCGCATTGTTGACCTCGCAGGATCGTCAATTTAACTTTTTTATTGAAGAAAGTGACGATCAAACCCGTTTTATCATCCGAACGGTGGAATTATTTCCATGCCACAATTACGAGATCCGGCTCTTTCATCATGTGTACAATGATACACTTTTCGTCGACATTAAGGAGTATGTTGCACCGATGCCGTGCGTGGGAGGAATGGATGTTGCGATGGCGCAGCGGTCCGTGGCGAAGATCGCCTCCGATTCTTTTGCCGTCGTTATCCGATGGAGCGGCAAAACGGACCATTGGAGGGTGCGGCGTCACTCCGGCCGACTATCCGGTGAAGGAATCCGGCCGCAATTTACGTCATGGTTTCGGTGAGACGATCATCTCCGGCTTTTTGCCCCCGCGGCGTTCCTTGAGTGAGCAATAGCCGAGAAGCATTACGGGAAACGTGCTGACGATGACAAATGGGATCGCATTCGTTCCCGCGGCATAACCGAAGAACAAAACGGCGTTGATCACAACAAGAACGGAACCCGCCAGTTCAAACCGCAGAAGAACAATGTAACCGATCAACAACAGCAGATGGGCACCCTGGGCGAACCAAACGTGAATCGGCGGTGTGTTCGGTTGTTCCGCGGAAAACCACTCAAGGTGTTCCACAAAAAATGCACCCCACAGCAGAAAGAGGCAAACACTGAGAACTCGGGCAGAAGTGCGGGCGGTCTTGATGTGATCGAAACGGAGGGCCATACCTCCTCCTTTCCACGGTCGAGATGGTGAATGAATCACAGTGCGAGGTTGCGGAAATATCCCCGTTCTTTGCGGAGAAAGCAAGAGTGAAAAAATGGATAATTCCCTTCTTTCACTTTCCGAATTCTACCGCTATATTCCTTCCAACCATTGACCAACGACTATCGGAGCTCGTATGACATTCGAAACACTGCTCATTACCAAACAAGACGGATTTGCCCGTATTCAACTGAACCGGCCGAATGCCTTGAACGCATTAAATTCCCGCGTGCTGCAGGAATTGTACGACGCGTTGTCCGGACTCGACAACGATGCCGAAGTACAATGTTCGATCATTACCGGCAGCGAAAAAGCATTCGCCGCCGGCGCGGACATTAAAGAGATGATGGACAAAACCGGAGAGACGATGTATAACGACGATCAGTTTGCTCCGTTCTATAAATTACGATTGATCAAAAAACCGGTGATCGCGGCAGTGAGCGGATTTGCGCTCGGCGGCGGCTGCGAACTGGTGATGGCGTGCGACATCGTGATCGCCGGAGAAAATGCGAAGTTCGGTCAGCCGGAGATTAATCTCGGCGTGATTCCCGGAATGGGGGGCTCGCAGCGGCTGACACGCGCCGTCGGGAAAGTCCGCGCCATGGAACTGCTGCTGACGGGTGACATGTTCACCGCCGACGAAGCGCTGAAGTGGGGATTGATCAACAAGGTGGTCCCGAACGAATTTTTGCAGGAAGAGGCCGCCGCTCTCGCCAAAAAAATCGCATCGAAACCGCTGCGGGCGATCATCGCTTCCAAAGAAGCCGTGAACAAGGCGGATGATCTGTCGCTGGCCGAAGGATTATCGTACGAACGGCGCGCGTTCGCCGATCTGTACGATACGCACGATCAAAAAGAAGGGATGAAAGCGTTCGTGGAAAAGAGAAAAGCGGTGTGGAAGAATATGTAAGAGATCTCACCGAAAAACTTAAAACAAATGTTATCACTTCCTTATTAAGAAACATTAATAGGAACTCTCCGTTTCTTTTCGTATCTTTCTACCGTTGCACATATGCAGCACCGCATCCGGATCATGAAATACGCACGGAAGCGGACAGACGACACGCTTCTTTGACGGTATTTTCGATCAGGTTTTCCTTTCGCACAATCCCTTCGTTCAGCAGCGAGTCATTTTCTCAACATGTTTCACCACAGATTCGCAGAAACAATACTGCGATCATTCTTCGGGCCGATTTCCATCGCCTGCCGGTGAAATAACATCGTAAAACATAATGGCATTCAAAGCACTTGGTCTGAACGACCGGCTGGTGCAAGGCATTCTTGCAACCGGATACACCGCCCCGACGGAAATTCAAGCGCGGGCGATCCCCTTCGCGGTCGCCGGCAAAGACATTATCGGCTGCGCGCAAACGGGGACCGGCAAAACCGCCGCCTTCACACTGCCGATCCTAAACCGGCTCGCGGAAAAAACCGAAAAAACTCACCACATCAAAGCTCTGGTGTTGACTCCCACGCGGGAACTGGCGCAGCAGATCGAAGATTCCGTCAAACAATACGGACGATTCCTTTCGCTCCGATCGCTGACGGTGGTCGGCGGTATGAATATTCAAAATCAACTGAAACATTTACAGCGCGGGGTGGATATTCTGATCGCCACACCGGGCCGATTGATCGATCATTTGGATCGCCGCAGCGTCAACCTCTCCCACGTGGAAGTGCTGGTATTGGATGAAGCGGACCGGATGTTCGACATGGGATTCATCGACGACGTGCGATTGATCATCAAACAGATCCCGCACGAACGCCAAACACTCCTCTTCTCCGCGACAATGTCCAAGCAAGTCCGGCATTTGATCAAAGACATCCAGAAAAATCCCGAGCTCGTCGAGGTGGGCGAACGGCGGTCCCCCGCCACCACGGTGACGCAGCATTTTTATTCCGTCAACGACGACAAAAAATTATCGCTGCTTCTGCATATTCTGAAAGAAAAAGAGCTGGACAGCGTGCTCGTTTTTTCGAAGACGAAGGTCGGCGCGGAGCGGATTTCCAACAATTTGCATAAGAACGGAATCAAGTCTGTTTCGATCCACTCCGACCGGACGCAAGCGCAGCGGCAGCGGGCCCTGGCCGGATTCAAACAAGGTCAATTTAAAGTGATGGTGGCGACCGATGTGGCCGCCCGCGGGATCGATGTCACCGGAATTTCCCATGTGATCAATTACGACATTCCGACCTATGCCGAGGATTATATCCACCGGATCGGGCGGACCGGCCGTGCGGAATCCAAAGGGGATGCGCTTACGTTCGTTACGCGCAGCGAAGCCCGTCACGTGAAGAAGATTGAGCAGTTCATCGGCAAACGGCTGGAGATTCAAAAATATCCCGGGTTTGATTATCACAAAGTGGAAGAAAAACCGGTCGGTGCGGCCGTCGCCGACGATTCATCCGACTCCGAACCGAATTTCAACCGTGAGCGGAACAACAGCAGCCGTGAAAGTTACCGGCGCAATGAACGAAGAGGCGACCGTCCGACCGGCTACGCCGGACGGACGAACCGTCGGGACGACAACCGCGGAGGCGACCGGTTCCGCCGCACCAACGACGGCGAACGGAAACGGAATTTTCCCTCCACGGGCGACCGGACCGGTTCCGTTCGTCCCTCCTTCAGCGAAGGACGCAGCCAACGTGATTTTTCGAAACGGGAATCGACCGGCGGCGAGCGGCCGTTCAAAAAACGGGAGACCTTCGGCGGAGACCGTCGCGAACGATCGTTCGAAAAACGGTCGACCTTCGGCGGACCGCGCAGCGGATTCGGCAAACGTGAAAGATTCGGCGGAAGCCGGAACGACCGCGGATTTAACAAACGGGAAACGCCGGGAGTGCAAAAGCGGGAACATACTTTCGCAAAACAGGAAACCTTTACCGAAGCGGGGGGATATTTTCCGCAACGAAAACAGGGGGGTCCGAATTGGAAGGAACTGATTCCGGAAGAGACGACGTATAAACGACGGGAACACAAAGTGGTAAAAAAAATGGTAAGCAGAAAGAAAAAGGATTCGTAATCTTTTGTATTCATGCTGGTGGGCCGCGCTGCGCTTAGACAAAAGCGCGGCCTAACGAATAGCGAGAAGCAACCGGAAACGGTTGCTTCTTTTGTTTCGGAATGATCGGTTGAGAGAGAGCATTTCTTTTCGTACGTTACGGTGCATGGAGGAAGTATGACACTGACAAAAACAAAATCATACGTCAAAATTAAGCGAAAAGATTGGGATAAATTGAAGGCGAATCCTGCACTCAGCGATGTGATCGAGTTACTGGAAGACATCTCCGATCTGGAAAATGCAAAAACCGCGCGCGGCAAAAGTCTGTCCGTTCAACAATACCGGAAGAAGCGTGGCATATCAAATTCTCATTAAACCCTCTGCCAGCAAGGATCTCGATAAAATTCCGACGGATGAGGTTCACAAACTTTTATTACGAATTGAAGAATTGGGAATCAATCCGCGCCCGGTCGGAATCCAAAAACTGAATGACGATGACGGATACCGAATCCGTTCAGGAAATTACCGAGTGCTCTTTGTTGTGGATGATATCCACAAAACGATTTTCATTTATCGGATCAAACATCGAAAAGATGCATATCGATAATGCAGCTATTGAAAATATACGGACAACGTTTCCCAACGCTGTCGTGAAGAAGTAAATTTATTCGTTATTTCCTCAAACGCACCGAACGATTATGAGCCAAACCGTCCTCTACGCCGTTTCCGACAACATCGCCACCATCACCATGAACCGGCCGGAGAGTTACAACGCCGCCAACGAACAGATGAAAAAGGAATTGCTCGCCGCCTTTCAGCAGGCGGAGAAAGATCCGTCCGCCCGCTGCATCGTTTTGCGCGGTGCCGGTGAAAAGGCGTTCTGTTCCGGTCAAGACCTAAAGGAGTATCAGGAATCCAACAGCTCCATGAAAACGATGCTGGAAAAAGGATACAACCCGATCATCAAACAGATGCGGACGATGGAAAAGCCGATCATCGGCATGATCAACGGTGTCGCGGCCGGAGCGGGATTCAGCTTTGCGCTCGCGTGCGACATGCGGATCATGTCCGACAAAGCAAAATTAATCCAGGCATTCGTCCGGATCGGACTAGTCGCTGACTCCGGATCGCACTGGTTCCTTCCCCGCCTCGTCGGCACGGCCAAAGCGTTCGAATATGCCGCCACCGGAAAAGATATCGACGCCGCGGAAGCGAAAGAGGTCGGACTCGTCAACATGGTCGTCCCCCCCGCCGATCTGGAAAACAGTACGTATGAACTCGCCGGAAAACTTGCCCGCGGAGCGACGAAAGCGATCGGCATCATCAAACGAACACTGAACAAATCCCTCACCATGACGTTCGACGAACTGTTGTCGTACGAAGCGATGATGCAGGAAGTGGCGGCGCAATCGGCCGACCACAAAGAAGGGGTGGCCGCGTTCATCGAAAAACGGACGCCGAGGTTTGAAGGACGCTGAACGGTCCGGCGCTCTTACTTTCTCCAATTCTCCTTCCTCTTTTGCGGAATTGACAACCGGCACCGTCAATTCACCGCCAAATCCACCGTACCAAACGGTACATTCTTTGCTTTTCTTTTTTCGTTGCGGAGTCCCCGTTTCCGTTCCGGACACCCGGCTCCGATTATTCCCGACCACTGAAAAAGGAAAAGACCATGCGAATCGGAATTCTTACCGGCGGCGGCGACGTGCCGGGTCTTAATCCCTGCATCAAAGAAGTTGTCTACCATGCCACCGATGCCGGTGCCGAAGTGTACGGCATTCGCCGCGGCTGGGGCGGATTGTTGAACTACGATCTGAACAGACCGGAAGAACAGCCGCAATGGGTGCTGCCGTTGACGAAACACAACACCCGGACGATCGGACGTTCCGGCGGAACATTTCTTCACACCTCGCGGACGAATCCGCAAAAAGTAAAATGGTCGGACATCCCGACGTTCCTGCAAGACCCGGAACATCCGCCGAAACAGGGTGATCCGGTGAGCGACTTTACGCCGCACGTACTGAAGGTGCTCGAACATTTGAAGATCGACGTGTTGATTGCGATCGGCGGGGACGACACGCAAAGTTTCGCCGTCCGGTTGCACGACGAAAAATTCCCCGTGGTGTCGATTCCCAAAACGATGGACAACGACGTCTACGGCACCGACTATTGCATCGGCTTTTCGACGGCAGTGACCCGCAGCGTCGAGTTCATCACCAATCTGAGAACCTCCGCCGGATCGCATGAACGGATCGCCGTGATCGAATTATTCGGGCGGAATTCCGGCGAAACATCGCTGATCTCCGCCTATCTGGCCGGCGTGGACCGGGCGATCATCTCCGAAGTGCATTTCGATCCGGAAAAACTCGCGTGGCTGCTGATGGAGGACAAACGTTCGAACCCGAGCGGATATGCGATCATGACGATCTCCGAAGGGGCGCAGATGGTCGGCGGGAAAGTGATCGAATACGGTCAAGCGGACGCGTACGGGCATAAAAAACTCGGCGGCATCGGCCAGATCACCGGCGATGCGATCCACCAGATCACCGGATCGCACATCATCAACCAGCAGGTGGCGTATCTGATGCGGAGCGGTGAACCGGATGCGCTGGACCGCATGGTGGCGATGTGTTATGCGAATCTCGCCACCGACCTAGTGCTGAAAAAACACACCGGCCGTATGGTCGCGCTGCGCGACGGAAAGTACACTACCGTTCCGCTCCGTTCGATCATGGACGGGACAAAACGGGTGGATGTGCA
>CAZRWF010000072.1:0-14277 GCA_964603685.1 uncultured Chitinophagaceae bacterium | reverse complement strand
CAAATCAAAATACCAAAATCTAATTCTTATTGTCATTATACTGTTTTCATTTTCTTTTTACATATACGATATTCATGTTTCTGTTTTAGGTTGGCGTCAGGATTATCGCAAAACATGGCTTGATAAGACTGTTACAGCAATTGCACAGATTAACTATTCCGATTATAAATGGTATGACTTAGATTATAAAATGTTAGAAGATTGGTCGGCGTCCCAATCGAAGAATAGTTTGATTCGTAAGATTCATAGATTTTTTCGTCCAGAAGTTTCTCAAATATCGTTTTATTTAACCCCTCTGTTTATTTTTATCTTAATTCATTTATTTAAAAGAGTAAGTGGTATGAAATATCAATCAAGTAAACGAATTGCGTATTTTACATTTAGAAATCCTGATTGAATCGCGTCAATTAATACTTCAAGCCTATTGATGGTCAACCGTGTAGTCTCTGCATCTCCCCTCCCGATTATGTATCTTAGTCCATGCTCTCCAATTATTTTACCTTATTCCACATCGCCCGGCAGCTGAATGAACGGTACGCCGAATGCGTGATCGCTCAGGTCTATTCGCAGGAAAAACATTCGCTGAATATTCTGCTGTATTCGCCGGAGCCGGTGACGATCACCGTCCATTGCACGGCGCGGGACAATTATCTTCTCGCCCGACTGGGCGATCTCCGTTCCCGGACAAATTCGGTTGATCTCTTTCCGGAATTAATCGACCGGCACATTCGCTCGGTCTCACTCAGCGTTTCGGACAGGACTGTCCTGTTACGGTTCACCGAAGGAATGACGTTATGTATTGACATGTTTGCCTCCAAAGCGAACGTGATGTTGTGCGATGATGCCGGAACGGTGAAGGATGTTTTCCTGAACAAAAAAGATTTCCTTGGCATCGTTCGGACCGTTCCTGCGGCGGATCGCGCAGTCACTGCAGAGGATGTACTGCCGGCCCCCGAACAATTCACTGCAGCGATGGAAGAAAAAGGGGATCCGGTGCGGATCCTCAAATCTGCAGTACCGAAACTCGGATCAATTCTCGCGGCAGAAGTGTTGTTCCGAGCCGATGCCGATCAATGGTATTCCCGCGCGAAGGGGCTGGTCGATCGCCTGCTTCGGTGGGAAGACCGGACGGTGTATCTGTATTTCGATGACCGAGCGCCGGTCTGTTTTTCATTGATCGCATTGGAAAGTTATGCGGGATACCGGTGCGAAACATTCGACGATCTTTTTTCAGCCGCCCGCATGTTCGTCGGCGCCGAACGCTCGTCGTCCCATTTTCTCCAAAAGAAAAAAGAGCTTGAATCGTGGCTGACGAAGGAACGCGACAAAGCGATGCGGACGATCGCCGCCGTGGAACATGAATTAGCCGAATCGTCCCGCGCGGAGGTGTACGAACTCTCCGGCACCCTCATCATGACCCATTTGTCGTCCCTCACAAAAGGAATAACATCCGCCGAACTGGAAAATCCGTTTACACAGGAGCGGGTCATCGTACAGCTGGACAAAGCGCTTTCACCGCAGAAAAATGCGGAACGGTATTTCGAAAAGGCAAAAAAGTCGCGAACCGGACGTGAGGAATCTCACCAACGGCTGAAACAATTAAAAGAAAGAATGACATCGGTGAATGATTTATTAGAGAAATCTAAAGGGGTCACCGACAGTATTTCACTCAAAAATTTCCTACACTCATTCGGGGGAACGGTCAAAGAACTGGGATTTATGACGGACAAAGAACAGGCTGAGCTTCCGCCATTCAAGATTTTCGCCGTGGAAGGCGGTTTTACGGTGTACGCCGGCAAAAACAGCGCCAACAACGACGAATTGACCTTCCGGTATGCCAAGCCGAACGATCTGTGGTTCCATGCACGGGGTTCGAGCGGTTCGCACGTGGTATTGAAAATCGGCAGCGCACAGGGGACGCCGTCGAAAAAAGCGATCCACCAGGCGGCCGCTATTGCGGCATACTACAGCAAAATGAAGAATGCAAAACATGTTCCTGTGGCAATGACGGAACGAAAACACATCCGGAAGCCCAAGGGGGCTCCCGCAGGGACGGTTGCACTTGAAAAGGAAAAGGTTATATTTGTTGAGCCTGTGCTGCCCGGAAACGAAGTCTAATTATGGCAATTAAAATCCTTGTCGTCGACGACGACAATTATATTCGCTCGTTCCTCCAAAAACGCCTCACCGCGTTGGGATATGAGGTCCACCTCGCCGAAAACGGCGAACACGGCCTGGAAGTGGCAGAACAGCAGCGCCCGCATTTGATTATTTCGGACTGGATGATGCCGAAGATGGACGGTACGGAGTTCTGCCGCCGCATTAAAAGCCATCCGGATCTGAAATACGCCTATTTCATCCTTCTCACCGCCCGCGACACATCCGAAGACAAGATCGAGGGGATGGAACAGGGAGCGGACGATTTTATGACCAAACCGTTCAACGACAAGGAATTGGTCGCCCGCGTCAATGTCGGCCTCCGTATCACCGCGCTGCAGCAGGAACTCTCCAAATATCAGCATGAAAAGGCGATCACCGAACTCGCCGTCACCATCGGCCACGAGATCAACAATCCTCTCGGCATCATGATGCTCACGCTGCAAGTGATGAAAAAAAAGATCGGCACCCCCCGCGAAGCGGAACTGGTGCAGGATATCGAAACAATGATGTCCAACGGCCACCGCGTGGCCGACATCGTCAAAAAACTCTGCTCGCTCGAAGATCCGCAATTCGTGCCGTACCTGAAAAATTCCGAATTGAAGATGCTCGATCTCACCGGAAAACAATAATCACCCGTTCCATCCATCGTGACCTAAACGCGGAATCCGGATGAAATAATTCGGGACGACGGCAAAAAAATTTTTTCTCGACTGTTCGTCTCCCTTAATCTTTTCCGGTATCAATTCCGCTCCTCTTTTCGTACTTTACTCCGCCCATGATCATATTCGTCAGGACCTTGTCCGGATTTCGCCCGTTTTTTTTTGTGCTCCTGTTCGCCGCCACCGCCGTTTCGCAGGAACGTTATTATTTTTATTCCGGAAAAGAGTACGGCTCCGAATCGCTGATTAATCCCGGCGCGCTGCTGGTGAACGCCGGCTTCGATATCCTGCAGTCGGCCACCCACTCCCGGAAATTATCCACCATCAAATTCGGAACCGGCGCCCGTAATGTCGCAAACAATCTCGCCGATCCGTTCACGCAGATCGGCAAATTCGGCTGGGGAAAATTTTTCGGCCAGGAAGTGTTTCCCACCAGTACAAAGATTGAAAAGGCGCAGTGGTTTCCCAATTACACTCTCCATTTTCTCGGCGGCGGTCTCGATGCCCGCATGATGGCGGAATGGTACCGGTATCATGAATTCCCCTACCCTTCGCTCTTTGCCGGATTGACCGTCGCGACCTATCATTTTGTGAACGAATCGGTCGAGAACGATCGCTTCATCGGTCCGAATGTCGATCCGATCGCGGACATTTATCTCTTCAATCTCGGCGGTGCGCTGTTGTTCACTTCCGACGCCGTGGCGGGGTTCTTCAGTGAAACGCTTCATTTTACAACGTGGCCGGGACAGCCGGCATGGGGTCCGGAATTTAACACGCTGGAAAATCACGGACACTACTATGTCATGAAATATGACCTTCCCTTCTGGGAGAATACCCGGCTCTTCTATCATTTCGGAGACAACGGCATGCTTGGATTGTCGTTCCTCAGACCAAACGGTGAAAGTTTCACCGTCAGCGCCGGCGCCGCCGCGCGGGAATTGCGGGAGGTCGACATCACCAACGGCGCCCGCACGGTGACCGTTTCACTCGGGTGGATCGCCGGCATCTTTTACGATCGCAACAATTCCGTCCTAATGTCCCTGATGGCCTCAAACAGGATCAATGAAAAAGTCCGGCTGAACATCTATCCCGGCGTAATCGACCTGTGGGGATTTTCTCCGGGAGTATTCGCCAGCATCGGAAATCGGGAACAGGTGATTGCGGGAATATCGTTCCGGTTTTCGCCGGTGGGACTCGCATACCGGAATCGATTGTGATATCTCCCGCAGATATTCGGGATTTTTCTTATTTTTATGCACCCTCAGGGCCGGCCCTCCGGGTCGTTATCGGTAAGCATTTTTTCAAGATTGTACGGTTCGTATGGCGTCCTTAAAAAACAAGATTGTTCTTATCACCGGCGCTTCATCAGGTATCGGCCGTGCCGCGGCGGAACGTTTCGCTTCCGAGGGAACCCGGCTTCTCCTCTGCGCCCGCCGGTTCGATCTCCTGCGCGGGATCGCCGAAGACTTGAGCAAAAGATTTTCCATCGACGTCCGTCCGTTTGAACTCGATGTACGGAACAGAAAAAAAGTCGAACACACGCTCTCCGCCCTGCCGGAACAATGGAAACCGATCGACATTCTGCTTAACAACGCCGGGCTTTCCCGCGGATTGGACACGATGCAGGAGGCCTCCGTGGACGATTGGGAAGAGATGATCGATACGAATGTGAAAGGATTATTGTATGTAACACGTGCAGTCCTGCCCGGCATGATCGAACGGAATTCGGGCCACATCATCAACATCGGTTCCGTGGCTGGACATTGGACCTACCAAAAAGGGAACGTCTATGCCGCCACCAAATTTGCGGTGAACGCCTTGTCGCAAGGAGCGAAAATGGACCTGCTGGGCACCCCCATCCGCGTCACGTCAATCGATCCCGGATTGGTGGAGACCGATTTCAGCGTCGTCCGTTTCCGCGGCGATGCGCAGCGGGCAAAAAAAGTGTACGAAGGACTTTCACCGCTCACACCGGAAGATATCGCCGACGCGATCGTTTGGGCGGCAACCCGCCCTCCCCATGTGAATGTGAACAATATCATTGTCATGGCTACAGACCAATCGGCACCCACCATGGTGCACCGGAAAACCAACGGATAACTCGGAGGAATCATGAAGATCATGCTGACCGCGATTCTGCTTCTGTTCTGCTTCAATATCTCATCCGCACAAAAGAAAAAATCGTACAAAGAATCATTAAACGAGATCGCCGAGGATTATGTCCGCCTCATCCTCGACATCGGACAGCACGATCCTGACTTCGTCGACGCGTATTACGGTCCCACGGAGTGGCAGGATGCCGCAAAAAAAATGAACTACCGGTTGACCGCACTGAAAGATCGCACCGATGCGGTATTAAACCGCGTAAAACGTGTCCGCGTACCGAAAACTGATCCCTCGTCCGCCCTGCGAAAAACCTATCTGCAGAAACAACTTTCCGCGGCACAGACGAAGATCGAAATGTTGATGGGAACGAAATTCCCGTTCGACACCGAAGCGAAACGATTGTACGACGCGACGCCGCCGAAATATTCCGAAAAATATTTCGTGAACGTGCTGAAAGAGCTCGACCGGGCGCTCCCGGCCGGAGAAGGAACCGTCAACGAACGGTACCAGCAATTCCGCAATCAATTCATCATTCCCCGGGAAAAACTCGACATCGTTTTCCAAACCGCGATCGCCGAATGCCGGGCCCGGACGAAAGCGTACATCACACTTCCCGAAAACGAAAGTTTTGTGGTGGAGTACGTCACCAACAAACCGTGGAGCGGTTACAATTGGTATAAAGGAAATGCACACAGCGTCATTCAAGTCAACACCGATCTTCCCATATTCATCGACCGGGCGGTCGATCTCGCGGCGCACGAAGGGTACCCGGGGCATCACGTATACAACGTATTGCTGGAGGCGGAGCTGATGAAAAAAAACGGATGGATCGAGTTCTGCATCTACCCTCTCTTCAGTCCGCAGTCCCTGATCGCCGAAGGAAGTGCTAATTACGGGATCGACGTGGTCCTCCCCGGCAGCGAACGGTTGAAGTTCGAACGGGAGGTCCTTTTCCCGCTCGCCGGAATCAATCCTTCCACGGCGGAACGGTATTATGCCGTTCAGGCGATCCATTCCAAATTATCCTACGCGGGCAACGAAGCCGCACGGGGATATTTAAACGGCACATTGACGAAGGAACAGGCCGTCACCTGGTTGACCACATATGCGTTGTTCGATTCCGCCCGTGCGGAGCAACGGGTCCGTTTCATCGACAAATACCGCAGCTACGTGATTAACTACAATCTCGGCCAAGACCTCGTGAAAAAGTATGTCGAAAAAAAGGCGGGGAAAAAACCGACGGACCGCCGCCGGTGGAGCGTCTTTTCCGAGTTGATTTCCTCTCCGCGGCTGCCCGGAGGTTTGTAACAATTCGGCACGGCATGTCCAACGGACGAAAATGTCCGGCTTGCCGCATCTGTTCTTGCTGGTGAATTCTTTCCGGCGTACATTTCCGGCAACAACGGACCGCACGATCGTGCGGTGAAAATCATGCCGCAACCGAAAACGACGTACGCCCGCGTCCATTTCTGAACTCCGTTTCTTTCGCCTCAGCATCGGGAATTCCCCGATGCTGTTTTCATTTTAAATATCGAAAGGAACTTCCATGAATAACCGACCTCTACACCCCGAAAGTTTGATGATGTCCTTCGGCTACAATCCGGAATGGTCCGAAGGAGCCGTCAAATGTCCCATCTTCCAAACGTCGACCTTCGTTTTCAAAAACGCGGAAGAAGGAAAAGCGTTCTTTGAAGTAGCATACGGAAAACGGGAACCGCGCCCGGGTGAAAAACCGGGACTGATATACAGCCGTATCAACAATCCCGACCTCGAAATATTGGAGAACCGCCTGACGTTGTGGGACGGTGCGGAAGAGTGCGCCGTCTTCGAAAGCGGCATGTCCGCCATCTCCACCGTCTTGCTGGAGTTCCTCCGTCCCGGCGATGCCGTCTTGTATTCGTCGCCGTTGTACGGCGGCACGGAACATTTGCTGCAGCGCGTGCTGACGCAATTCGGCATTCACATCATCCGCTTCACCCCCGGACAAACGCGGGACGACGTGATCGGAATCGTCGACCGGAGCGGTCATGCGGACAATTTGAAGATGATGTATATCGAAACGCCCGCGAATCCGACCAACGATGTGATCGATATCGCCGAATGCAAATCGATCGCCGCTCACTTTTCCACGCCGTTCTCCGACGTGCTGCTGGCGGTGGACAATACGTACTTCGGTCCGCTCTGGCAGCATCCGCTGCAGCACGGAGCGGATCTTGTGCTTTATTCCGCCACGAAATATATCGGCGGCCACAGCGACGTTATCGCCGGCGCCGTGCTCGGCGCGTCGGTCCTCATCAAGCGGATCAAAACGCTCCGGACATTTTTAGGGAACATGGCCGGCCCGTGGACCGGCTGGCTGCTGCTGCGGAGTTTGGAGACTTTAAAACCGCGCATGGAAACACAAGCGCGAAACGCCGAACGGGTGGCCGAATATCTGCGTCATCACGACAAAGTGGAACGGGTGAACTACCTCGGATTTCTCGACGCGACCGATCCGGTCCGCTACGGTATCTTCCAACGGCAATGTTTGTCCGGCGGCGCGATGATTTCCTTCGACATCGCCGGCGGCGAAAAGGAGGCGTTCCTCTTCCTGAACAATCTGCGGCTAATCAAACTCGCCGTGAGTCTCGGAAGCACGGAAAGTCTCGCGGAACATCCCGCCACGATGACGCATATGGACCTGGAGGACGAAGAGAAAAAAGAATTAGGCATCACCGGATCGCTGATCCGCCTTTCGGTCGGGGTGGAACATTTCGACGATTTGATCGCCGACATTGCGCAGGCATTGGAATATGTTCCCGCGGAAGCGGCGTTGACGGAATAACCGTTCATCGCGTTCGTCCTTCCTTGCTCCGCATCGTCTGTTTGAGATGCGGAGTTTTTTCTTTAGTTTTACCAAAAATTCCGTGTTCAATTTTCGGTTGTCGGATCGACTCATGAAAAAGTATATTGATGCCAAAAACACCATGACACTCTCCGCCGACACCATGTATTCAGCCCTTCTGCGAAAGGACGGTTCCTTCGAAGGAGCGTTTTTCGCCGCCATCAAAACGACCGGAATTTTCTGCCGGCCGACCTGCACTGCCCGCAAACCGAAACCGGAAAATGTGGAATATTTCCCGACGCAAAAAGATGCCATACTGCACGGATATCGACCGTGCAAAGTCTGTGCCCCGATGACGGTGCCGGGGGATTTTCCGGCGGAGATCAAAAAAATCGTCGCGGCCGTCGCGAAAAATCCTCTTCAAAAATTAAAGGACGGCGACTTGCGTTCATTTCATGTCGAACCGAGCGCGGTCCGCCGCTGGTTCAAACGGCATCACGGTATCACCTTCCAGGCCTACCAACGGATGATGCGGATCAATACGGCCTTCACCAAATTATCCGCAGGAGAAACAGTGACGGCGGCGGCATTCGATACCGGTTTCGGTTCGATCAGCGGTTTCAGCGACGCGTTCCGTTCGTTGATCGGCACCGCCCCCTCCGCGCATGCCGCCACGACGATAATCACCATTACCCGGATTCCGACACCGCTCGGTCCGATGTTTGCCGCGGCGACGGACGAAGGGGTCTGCCTGCTCGAGTTTACGGAGCGCCGCCGGCTGGAATTTGAGCTACGCGACATCCGGAAACGGTTGAACGGCACGATCCTCTTCGGCACGAACAAACATCTGGAATTATTGCAGTCGCAACTCGCGGAATATTTCGACGGAAAACGGAAGCGATTCACCGTTCCATTGGTTGTGCCCGGAACGGAATTTCATTCACACGCGTGGAAACAATTGATGAACATCCCGTACGGAACGACGATTTCATACAAAGAACAGGCGGAAAGAATGAAACATCGGAAAGCGGTGCGGGCCGTCGCCAATGCGAACGGATACAACAGGATCGCGATTTTGATACCGTGCCACCGCGTGATCGGCAGCGACGGAAACTTGACGGGATACGGAGGAGGATTGTGGAGAAAGGAGTGGCTGTTGAACTTCGAGAAAAAAAATATCTAAGAGCATTGCCACAGATTTCACCGATGGCTGATTGTCACCGCGCAGCTATCGTTAAAGTTCAAACATTCGACACATCGATCAGAAGCACAGCGGAGATTCAGACGCGACCGAGAAACAATGTCGAAGGTTTTCGGTGAAATCTGTGGCAAAAGAAAATCATTTCACCGGCTGGTTCCCGATCCCTTTTTTCTTCATCAAGGTTTCGATCTCCGCGATCTCGCGCGGTGATCCGGCCGAAAGGTTTTCATTCCCGGTTTCGGTCACTAGAATCACATCTTCGATCCGGATGCCGATGTTGAAATATTTCGGATCGACCCCTTCGCTGTTTTCCGGAATATAAATTCCCGGCTCAACGGTATAAAGCATTCCCGGCGCCATCACCGCCTGGCCAACATCATGCACATTGAGTCCCACCGGATGCCCCAGACTGTGATTATAATATTTTTTGAATCCGCGCCCTTCTTTTTCCTTCACGATCCCGAGCGCAAATAATCCTTCCATAATCACCGAGTCGGCAGCGGCGGAAACGTCGCTCCAACGAACGCCCGGCTTGATCGCGTTAATTGCCGCTTTTTGTGAGTTCAGGACGATCTGATAGATCTCTTTCTGTTCTTTGGTGAATTTTCCGTTGGCGGGATACGAACGGGTGACGTCGCTGGAATATCCGCGGTATTCGGCGGCACAATCCGATAACACAATGTCGCCGGCAGCGATCTTTTTCCTGTTGGTATTATAGTGGAGGATCACCGAATTTTCGCCGGCGCCGTTGATGCAGGGATAACCGTAATATTCCGCCCCTTGCCGCTGAAACACATATTGATAGAGACCCTGCAGTTCATATTCGAACATTCCCGGTTCCACGGACATCATCGCCTGATTGTGCGCGAGGACGCTGATCTCCGTCGCCTTCCGAAGCATGTCGATCTCATTTTTGGATTTGATCACGCGCATCGAATGCACCATCGCGTTCGGATCGCGCAATTCCACTTTGGAGTTCCGCACCTTCACGTTGTCCACGAAGTTTTGCACCGGCGACAGCAGCTCGCGAATCGTGCCGTCCACATCGGACGTGACCGGCTGCGCGTAGAGATATTTGATTCCGGAAAAAAGCAGCTGTGAAAACACCGCGCGGAATTTGTCGTTCGTTTGCGCCGCTTGCAATCCGAGCAGTGCAATCGCCCCATCCGTGCCGAACCGGCGGCCGTTCCACGCTTCGGCGAGCGGATTCCGTTCCTGCACAAAAAGAATTTCTTTCACCGTCACCGTGGTGGAGTCGTTGGTTTTGATCCGGATCCCTTTCGGCGACAGGATCAAGAGAGAATTGGGCTCGGTGAATCCGGTGAGATAATAAAAATTGTCCGCCTGGCGGTACAGGTAGTCGACGTCGCCGTTCCGCATCCGTTCCGGTCCCGCGTAAAATACTGCGGCGGCATCCTGGCCGATCATCGCCATCACGGAATCGCGGCGGGCTTTGTATTCCGACGGCGGGATAACATCGGTATCATACTGAAGATATTTCAGCGATACCGGTGTCTGTGCTTCGACGATCGTGATGCAGAGAAAAACGGCGAACAACATTTTCATGATACGCTCCCAAAATATTTTGTCTGGTTAATATACGATGAAAATTGGAATTCAAAAACTCCGGCACCCTGTTCTTCGACAATCATCAAGGTCGCTCGGGTGAAACAATGATGATACTTTCCGTGATGTCGTCCACAGAAATATAGAGATTGCCGCGGGTGTCAGTCTCCAGTCCCACCGGTCGTCCCCACACTCGGTTCGGCGACGAGGGATCCGCGAAACCGCTGACAAAATCGGCGACCGAATTGGCCGTCGTATCGGCGGCGTTGTCGAACTGCAGATACACTACCTTATATCCCGTCGGTTCTTTTCTGTTCCACGATCCGCGGAGCGCCGTGAACGCGCCGTGACGGAACCGTTCGGGAAACGATGGGTTGGAGAATTCCAATGCCATCGGAGCGCTGTGCGCCTGGATGAGTGCGGCAGGCTGTATCATGGAACGGACATTCGCGCTATCCTTCGCATTCAGCGGAAGAAGGGAGCGATATTGTCCGTTGGCGTTAAAATCGACCCACACGCCGTGGGCATAGGCATACGGATATCCGTAAAAGCCGCCGTCGCGGACAATATCGATCCATTCCGGCGGAATGTCGTCGCCGAGCCAATCCATTCCGTTGTTGTTCGCCCACAGCCGACCGTTATGCATCGTCATTCCGATCGCATTCCGGCAGCCGGTGGCAAACACCCGGCGGCCGGTTCCGTCATCGTTCCATTCTTCGATGATCGCCCGATTTTCTTCGCGGCAGACGTTACAGAGCGAACCGATGGAGAGGTACATCTTTTTCTTCACCGGATCGAATACGATCGTCCGTGTATCATGCCCGCCTCCCCCTTGTTGCCCCCCTTCCACCATTGTGATGAAAGTCGATCGTGTTTCATAGATTCCGTCGCCGTCCTTGTCCACGCATTTTGTCACTCTCGTTTCTTCGGCAACATACATCGCGCCGTTATAAAATTTCAAATCGTGCGATTTCCGGAATCCGGAAGCCACCGTGATCGCTTTGTCCGCAACGCCGTTCCGGTCTTTATCGGGCAGCGCAATCACCGTTCCGGCATTTTTATCCGCAACATGCAGCACGCTGTCGGGGCTCCAGGCAAAAAATCGCGGTTTGGACAATCCGCCCGCATGAAATATCGCCGCCCGGTATCCCGGCGGCAGCAACAACGTCAGATCTTCATCGATGATATCGCGGAATATTTCCGGAACGACCACCTTCTTTTTCTGAAGCGAAAGATCCGCCACCGGTGTCATGGCGACCGTCGAAGGAAGCGGCTGCGAAGAACAACGGGAAAAAAACAACAGGAAAGAGATCAAAACCACAGAAATGTTGTTCATTGTTTTTGCTCCGTTTCGTAATAGGGACGGGGAAGCGGTGTCTCGCTCAGTACGTGATATAATTGCTCATCCCGCAGAATCTCTTTCAGAAGAACCGGCTTCCCGTCCAGTAATCCGCGTTCGGCGATCAACCGCACACCGTGGCTGTAATCGACATATGTTTCCTGATGCCAATTGTTCGGCGGCTGGATCGGATCGTTTTCCGACCGGTGCCAGCCGTAAATCACCACCGGGCGCGGACGGTGTGGCCGTAATTCGGAATATATTTTTGCATGAAGGATGATATCTTTTTTGTGCCCTGCCGTCAACACCCCGCTCCTCCGTCGCGGAAGAAGCGTGCGGACGGAATCGTTGTGTTGAATGAACCGCGGCATTCCGGTCATCAGCGTGTCGGGCGGAATCGGCTGTGGCCGGAGTTTGATCGCCGCACGGCGATAGATCCGGTCGACCATCCGCGCGGTCGGCAGGATGGAGCGGAGCGTGTCGGCCAGCCGCTGCGCCAGGAGCGGGGTCATCGGCACATAAAAATAATCGGAATCGTTGCCGATGCAAAGATAGTCGGGCAGGACGAAGATCGTCACCGTCCGATCAACACCCGCGATCTGGACCGTATCGGTCACCGGAACGGCGGTGCGTTGAAACGACGGAACGTTGCCGGACATAATCTCGAAAAAAATCCTCTCCTCCCGCTCCTGCCGTCCGAGTGCAATGAGTCCGGCAGCGGCGGCAGAACCGGAGAGAGCGGAGGAAGGCCGTTCGGGAAAAGCGATTGTCTGCGCGTTCAACAACGAACCGCAAAGGCAGAGGAGTAATAAAAGTGGCATGAATCAAAATAAAAAAGGGGAAGCAGAAATGCTTCCCCTTTTTTGTGCAAAGCCGAATCCGGTTATTTCCGCTGGCCGTTCCCTAATCCCATCTTGAAGTTCGCGCCGGCGATGGATAATGAACCTTCGCCGCCGTTCAGCGTGATGGTGAAATCCCGGTTGATGGAACGTTCTTTGTAGGCATCACCGCGCTGGAATGCGATGGTAGCGCTGTAGTTTCCGGAGATCGTACCGGTGAGCGAATCGGCGAAGCTGTTCCGCCACGGTGTGACCGCGGCGGGACGATACCGTTTCGCCTGAACATTCACGGAGGTCAACGTCAGCGTACTTACGTGCGTCCGGAGCATTTGCCGCGTTTTGATCGAATCGACGCCGGATCGCACATATTGACTGTCCAACGTGATCGTCACCGTCCCGGTATGGATGTTGCTGGAGGTCCACGCCCCCTTTAATGAGGTGAGCGTATGCGACACGCGGGGATTCCGGAAGAATCCGCTGCCGCTGACGATAACGAATTTCAGCGTCGTCGCCGTATCTCCCCCGGCGGTAACCGGCGTTGCTTGAGGAACGCCGTTCTTCTGAAATTGATACCGGTACTCCCGCGTCACCGAGCGCTGCACGAGGTCGCTGCTGAACGTCCGGTTGATCGACACCGACCACCATCCGGTGGACGGATCGTAGGTCGGAGGACCGGCGTTGATCATGTCGTCTCCGAACGGTCCCGGCGTTGTTTCGGACACCGATCCCCCGCCCGCGGCGATCATCACATCGGCAAAATTCTCCGTTACACCACCGCTTTGATCGCCGATGCCTGCGGCGATAGATTCCGCGGCATCCTCATACAAAATTCCGCTGTCCACTTCCGGCTCGGTCGCCTTGTCGCAGCCGGCAAAGAGCATTCCGACCGCCGCCGCTATGGCGGAAAAACGTTGCAGTTGTTTCATAGGTGTTCCTTTCTATTAATAGAGGAATGAGATTATTGTCGTTCTCTCATTCGGTCTTGCATCTCTTTTTGCCGTTCTTTTTTGAATTCCGCAAATTTCGTTTTTTGATCCTTTGTCAGAAGTTTTTCGATCTCGGCATCAGTCTGTTCGGTCCGCTTCCGCATCGCCTCCCGGCGTGCGTCACGATCGGCGTCGCTTTTTTCGAATTCCGCCCGCATCGACTCCTGCGCTTTTTGCAGAATCGTTCGCACTTTTGCCGCCTGGTCGTCCGTCAATCCCACCTTCTCCTGTAACCGTTTCACCTGATTGTCCACCCTGTTACCCCGCGGCTGCGCTGCTAGAGCGCACATTAATATGGATAATAGAATCGCCGTGACGATCGATCGTTTCATTGTGCCTCTCCTACTATTATAGAAATTGGAACATTGACCCGCCTTGGACATCGTCACCGCCGGTACCGTTTAATACGTTTTTGTGAGGTACAACACGGACAATAGTGTCTGTTCGGTAAATTTTACGTATTTTAGTCCCGTTCTTTCGGTTCCACCGTTCAATATACTATGAAAAATTAGAGACAAAAAGTGGTCATTCTCGGAAGCGGCTTCCCCTCTTTCAGCACGCTGAAGGCGATCGATACCGATGCGTACGACGTCACCG
>CAZRWF010000071.1:0-14482 GCA_964603685.1 uncultured Chitinophagaceae bacterium | reverse complement strand
AGCAATTTTTTCAAAATTGAGTGGCTGCAAGCTGTCGGTTTCAAATCGCCACTGAATCAATGTACGAAACTCCCCCGTGAATTACAATACCGCTGCGGTGCGGTCATTTCGGTGCACCGGCGCCGAATCGCCGCAGAACATCGGCCCGCAACGATTCTACATCCCAACCGGAATCCCTTTCGATGCTTTTGTTTTGAATATCGGATTGGATCAACTGTTCCAATTCGTCGATATATTCTTTAGAGATATTCACGTACAACTTTCCGTCGTTACGGACGGAGGCAAGTTTTTTTAATGCCTTTTCATCGTGTTTCAGAAACATTTGCGCAGACCGTTGTGCCGAATAGGCGCGGTACCCCAGCATCTTCATCGCATCCACACCCAGGCGGAGCGACGTATCGAGCGTTTCGCGATAGACATTCATCACGCCGGCATCCATCAACGCATAGGCGCCGTCGCGGTCTTCCGCCCGGACAAGGATGTGGAGATGGGGAAAATGTTTTTTGACGGTTTCCACGATCGATAACGACAGTGCCGCATTCCCCAGCGTGATGATGATCATTTTTGCCTCTGCGGCACCGGCCGAATGGAGAAGATCGTACCGGGTTGCATCGCCGTAATACACCTTGTAACCGAATTTCCGGAGAGCATCCACCCGGTCGCTGTTATTGTCCAGCACCGTCGTCTTCACGCCGTTCGCCCGCAGGAATCTGCCGACGATATTCCCGAACGTTCCGAAACCGACGATGATCACCGGATTCCGCTCATCGATGACGTCCGGATCTTTCGCCTCTTCTGCCCGTTTTGTGCCGAACCGCGGCTGCAGAAGCCGTTCGTTCAGCGCCATGACGATGGGGGTCATCGCCATACTGAGGGCGACAACGGCAACCAGCAGTCCGACGATCTCCTCACCAAGAATGTTCTGTTGAATGGAGAAAGAAAAAAGAACGAATGCAAATTCCCCCACCTGCGACAGCGCGAAGGAAAAGAGAAAATTCTGATCGAAACTCAGCCGGAAAATTTTCCCGAGAATGAACAGTACGATCGCTTTCACCGTCATCAACGCGAGAACCAGTCCGGCAACGGTCCACGGCTGACCCGCAATCAGCGGAAAATTGATCGAAGCACCGACGGCAATGAAGAATAATCCCAGCAACAATCCTTTGAACGGTTCGATGTCGCTTTCCAGTTCATGCCGGTATTCGCTGTTTGCCAGAACGACGCCGGCAAGAAAAGTGCCGAGAGCGGGGCTGAGCCCGACAACGGTCATCAATTCCGCGATGCCGACGACGAGAAACAACGCGAATGCGGTAAACACTTCGCGCAGCCGCGTGGAGGCCGCAATGCGGAGCAGCGGCCGGACCAGCACTTGTCCGGCGGCTACTACCGATGCGATGGTTCCGAGCACGACCAACGTCCGCTGCCAGCCGGGAAGAGTATCCACCCACGTTCCTGTGCCGTGCACCGATCCACCCCCCGTGCCGATGTCCGACGCCAAGAGGGGCATCAGCGCGAGCATGGGAATAACGGCGATATCCTGAAAAAGAAGAACGGAAAACGAACTTTGACCCGCCGCCGATTTTAACAAACCTTTTTCATTCAGCGTTTGCAGGACGATGGCCGTGGACGAGAGTGAAAGGATCATTCCGATCGCCACGGCCGCCTTTCCGTCGATCCCCGCCATCATGGCCAGCAGAGCAATAACGGCGGACGTCACCGCTACCTGCAATCCGCCGAGGCCAAGAATGGGAGCACGAAGTTTCCATAACAATGCCGGTTCCAGTTCCAATCCGACCACGAACAACATCATCACCACGCCGAATTCGGCGAAGTGCATCAGATCTTCGCCTTCAGTTCCGATGAAACCAAGCACCGAAGGACCGATCAACACGCCGGCGATCAGATATCCGAGTACGGAACCGAGTCCCAACTTTTTTGCAGCGGGTACGCACACCACCGCCGCCGCAAGGTAAACAAGAGCTTGAAAAAAAAACGATTGTTCCATACGGTTGGCTACGTGATGATGGAAGTCGGTGTGTGAAATGCTTCGTTTAAGGTCGGATACCGCAGTAAGACTTCATCGGGAGTTTTTTCCGACCGGAGGTTTTCCAGGATATTCCGGTACTGCTCCGCGTGGTGACGGATCTCTTCTCCGTCGATGCGATGGGTGCCGTGAATGACAAACGGCGGCAAATAAGTCATGTTGCAGAGACGGGCAGTTTGCTCAAAGGGTGCGAGGAACTCCCGGATGGTAAAACGATTGTATCCTTCTTTTTGGTACGCTTGTTCGATCCCGCCCGCAGAGAGGGCGTTGAAGAGCCGTTTTCCTTTTAAGGCCGTGCCGCCCGTACCGTACGCCCAGCCGTGTTCCAAAACAAGGTCGATCCACAACTTGACGATGGCCGGCGCGCTGTACCAATGAAACGGATGTTGAAAAACAACAATGTCATGACGGAGCAGCAGCTCTTTTTCCCGCGGAACATCGATATAGAGATCCGGATACTCCTGATACAGATCGTGGATAGTCACGTTTTCCATCGGCCGGATGGATGCAATCAACTGCCGGTGCACGCGCGATTTTTCCAACGCGGGGTGGGCAAACAGAACGAGTAGAGAGGCCATAGGATGTCGTCGAGAATGGAACTGCGTGTTGCCCTTGGTGGTCAGCACTCCGTAGCGCTTAACGCCAATCCTGCTTCGGAAGTTTCTTTGTATTTTTTGGACATGTCGTCGCCGGTCGCTTTCATCACTTTGATGACGCTGTCCAGCGAGATCTTTTGATAGGCATGATTGCCGGAAGAGGCGAGCAGATAGGCGTTGTATGCTTTTACCGCCCCCATGGCGTTCCGTTCGATGCAGGGAATTTGCACATACCCGCCGATCGGATCGCAGGTCATTCCCAGATGATGTTCGATGGCGATTTCCGCCGCCGCTTCGATGGTATTCACGTCGCAGCCGGCGCAGTAGGCAAGCATTGCCGCACCCATCGCGCTCGCGGTGCCGATCTCTCCCATACATCCCATCTCCGCTCCGGAAATGCTCGCATTGTGTTTCACCAGAAATCCGATTGCCGCGGCCACCAGCATCCCTTCGCGGAGCTTCTGCTGTTCATAATGGAAATGGGTCTTCATCAGATAGGTCAGTCCCGGAATCACGCCGGAGGCACCGCTCGTCGGCGCGGTGACGACGATGTTGCCCGCCGCATTTTCTTCGGATGCCGCTTCGCAATACGCATTCAGGAAAATCAGAAATGAATCTTGCGTTCGCGCCATCTCCTGCGCGCGGCGGTAGAGCGACGCCGCTTTCCGGTTCAGCTTGATCGTTCCGGGAAGTTCCCCTTCGGCGGACAATCCCCTTTTCACCGCATCGTGCATAAACTGAAGGATCGCATCCACTTTCGCATAAATCTGTTCCCGGGTCATTCCGGAGAGCGACTCTTCGTTTTGCAGGATCAATTCGGCGATGCCGATTTTTTCGCGGGACAGATGTTCCTTCACGTCGTTCATGGTGGAGTACGGATGTTTCGGCCTTCGCGCTTCCTTCTCCGCGGCATTTTCCCCTTTGCGGACGATAAATCCGCCGCCGATGGAATAATATTCTTCCATCGCCAGTATCTCTTCCCCGTACATCAGTTTCATTTGCAGCGTGTTCGGATGCGGAAAGTCAAACCGTCCCCGTTCGAAATGAAGATGCGTATCATCAAACGTGATCGTTCGCGCGCCGATGCGGACCGGATACGAACGCACCTCGGACATCAATCCGGAAAACCATGTCGGTTCGCATTCCTCCGGCTGCTTGCCGAGCAAACCGGCGGTAATGGCCCGATCCGTGCCGTGCCCCTTGCCGGTCGCCGCCAATGAACCGTACAGGGAAACGTCGATCGACGTAGCAAGAGAAAGAAGCCCGTCCGGCAAAACCGCACAGCGTTGTCGGAAATCGAACGCCGCTTTCATCGGGCCGATCGTGTGAGAACTGGAGGGACCGGGACCGACTTTAAAAAGATCAAATAACGATGTCGTGATCGGATTGGTCATGACAGGGAGGCCATTTGTTGTTTCCGTTCATGGAATTCTTTCATCAGTTTCCGCACCACGTCTCCTGCCGGAATAATTTCTTTGATCAACCCCGAACTTTGTCCCATTTCCCATTCCCCTTCTTCCCAGTTCCCTTCAAAAATTCCTTTCCGTTCTCTCCCTTTGGCATGCAGTTCCATCATTCGTTCGCGCGTCATTCCTTGGCGCGTCTCTTCCTGTTGCACGGCGGACATAAAGGGATTTTTTAATGCGCGGACCGGCAGAATGTTCCGGTATGTCAGCACGGTGTCGCCGTCACCCGCTTCGACGATCTTTTGTTTATACAAGTCGTGCCCGGATGATTCCGTTGTAGCGGCAAAACGCGTTCCGAGTTGTACGCCGTCGGCGCCGAGCGCCATGGCGGCCAGCATCCCCCTTCCGTCCGCGATTCCTCCGGCGGCGATCACCGGTATGCGCACCGCATCGGCAACCTGCGGAATCAGCGCCAACGTCGTGATTTCGTCCAATCCGTTGTGTCCTCCTGCTTCGAATCCTTCGGCGACAACGGCATCACAGCCGACCTCTTCCGCTTTTAACGCCTGCTTCACGTTTGCCACCACATGCACCACTATACATCCCGCGTTTTTGAATTTTTCGATGTGGCGTCCCGGATGTCCGGCGGAGGTGAAGACGATCCTCACTTGTTCCTCCAGAATCACGGCGATCAATTGGTCGATGTCTCCGCGTAGGAGCGGTACGTTCACACCGAACGATTTCGCCGTCCCCGATCGCGCTTTCCGCAAATGTTCGCGCAGCAGGTCCGGTTTCATGGAACCGGCGCCGACGAGTCCGAGTGCACCGGCATTGGCAACGGCGGCGGCAAGCTTCCAGCCCGAGACCCACACCATACCGGCCTGGACGATCGGAACTTCAATGGAAAACAATGTGGTGATGCGGGTGGTCATGTACGGTCAGTTATTGCGGAACGAATCGTTCACGGTCCGTTCCGGCCGGAACGGGTCGAACGAAAAAACGTAAAAGGAGATTCCGGCGGCGGACGGTATCATTTTTACCGTGTGCGGTGAATCGTCCGCGGCGCGGAACAGCGAGAGGGATTGCGGTTCATTCACGACGGCGTTCGTTTTTCCCTTGGCGTCGCACTGCACTTCGCGTCCCATATTCGCCACCGGCACCGGTGCACCGTCCACCAACACCTGCACGGACCGCCGTTGATCGCTTCCGATGAGCACATCCACATCGTCGCCGTCGCTGCGGAAGACGAGATAACCGTCGTTCGGTTCGCCGGCATAGACGAACGCATTTTTTTCCGCGCGCCAGATGCCGTGCGCATAAAATTTTTTCGGCGAATAGTACAATGGATCGTCGTACATCGCGGGAAGTTCCGGACTGTATCCTTCGGGATTGCCGAGCGAACCGTTGAGATATCCGGCGTAAATTTCCGGAACGGCGTGATATAACATCTCTTCCTGGCCGTAGGACTGAAGCTGCGGCAGTTCACCGAAAAATCCCGCCTGGCGGAGCAGATATTGCAGCGACCGTTCGACCCGGAGCACTGAAAAGTTCTGTGATGCGACGTCGTACACATTTCCTGCGGCGTCGATCAGGACGATGGAAGGGATCGTCGTGATCCGGTATGCATTGGCAATCACCCGTTCATTGTCCGACACAACCGGAAACCGGACCGCATGTTTCCGAAGGGCGGCCTCCACCTTGTCCGGATGTTTGACGAACGGAAAACCGGAAGAATGAACGCCGATGAACACCGCACCGAGCGGCGCGTACCGTGTGTGCCATTGGGCGATCACTGATAGCATTTTGATGGAGGAAAAAAGGGCCGCATCCCAAAAAAAGAGAAGCACGGCATCTCCCTGTAAATCGCGCAGAGAGATCGGGTCGCCGTTGAACCAATGGTCACCGTAAAGTTCGGGCGCACGAAACTGCTGATATGATCGATGGAGGGCTTTCACAATTGAAATATAGAGAAGGAAAGAGGGAAGTGCAATCGACCGACAGATCACGCAGATAATCGCGTTCGATTGCAGAATCGAAAAATCGGCCGTGCCGACCGGAGAATTATTTCCCTTTTCCTTCGATGACGAGCACGAATTCCCCTTTGCGGTCCTCTTTTTCGAACTTTGCCGCCAGTACGGGGGCGGTGCCGTGGAAGATCTCCTCATCCGGCATCGTCAGGTCGAACGCCACACAAATCCGCCGCGTGGTGCCGAACACTTCGGCGATATCCTTCATCAGCGGAACGAGCCGGTACGGCGTATCCATTAAAATGATTGTCCGGAGTTCGCGCCGGAGTTGCTGCAGTTCGGTGATGCGCCGCGGCCGTTTGGGCGAGAGCCAGCCGTAAAAGACGAACTGGTCGATCGAAAATCCGGAAACCGTCAGCGCCGGCATCAGCGACGATGCGCCGGGAATGGGGACGATGGTGATCCCTTCGTCCACCGCTTTCCGCACCAGCAACTGTCCCGGATCGGAGAACACGGGCGTACCGGAATCGGAGACGACGGCGACATTTTTTCCGTTCTTCAAGTGATCGAGAATGATGAAGGTGGAGGCCGCTTCGTTGTGTTCGTTCAAACTTTCGACCGGTTTTTCGATGCCGAAGTGTCGGAGCAGCCGGCTTCCCTCCTTCCGTTCTTCATAGACGACGATGTCGGCATTTTTCAATGTTTCGATCGCCCGGAAGGTCATATCCTGCAGATTGCCGATCGGCGTGGCGACAAGATATAATTTTCCCGGCGTCATTCTTCTTCCTGTTTCATTTCTTTTTTCAGATTCGTTTCCCACTCTTTCGCCGAAACGATGATGATTGCCGCCGCCGGAATGGCGATGAGCAATCCGATGAATCCGAGGAAGTAGCCGAACAGGAACAACGACAGGATCAGCAGCACCGGATGAAGTCCGATCTTATCCCCGATCACGCGCGGCGTGATCACATAATTTTCGATCACGTGCAGTACGGCGAGAAACGACACCGTGGTAATCACCGGCATCGCCAGCGCTCCCATGCTGAGCGATGCCACGAACGCGGAGACCGACAGGATGGTGATAAAACCGAAATACGGGACGAAAAACAGCATGCCGGAGAGGATCCCGAGTACGAGCGGGTATTGAATGCCGATAATCCACAAGCCGGTCGAAACGGCGACGGCATCGAAAATGGCGATGATGGTCGTGCCGCGGATGTACCGTCCGAGAATCTCGTCCACCCGGTGATAGAAGATCACGGACTGCTCGCGCCGTTTGCGCGGGATGAGCAGTTTGATCCGTTTCCGGACGAGCGGGAAATCCTTCAACAAAAAGAAGGTGAGGAACGGAATGATGACGATGTTGACGATGCCGGAAACGAGCACCTGCAATCCGCTCACAATGCCGAAGGTCCCTTTGAGAATTCCTTTCAACACATCTTCCACGCGCGGCGCGATGGTGTTGGTGAGCATACCGCGCAACTGGTCCACCGAGATGCCGTACTTTTGCACCGCTTTGATGAACCGGCCGTCCAGCACCCATTCCACAAATTGCGTGGAGATGGTTCCGATCGCCTGCAATATCCCTTCGAACTGTCCGATGATGTGCGGCAATCCGAGCACCAGCAGCACGATCACAAAGGCGATGCTGACGCAGATGATGAAGATCGCGGAGGTCCATCGCGGTATTTTCCAGGAAGTTTCCAGCCGTGAAACGATCGGATGGAGAAGGTAGGCGATGAACAATGACAGGACGAACGGCGCGATGATATTGCCGATGGTGTCGATGAACCAGAGGAGGAACAGCACAGCGGAAAGGACCATCACATTTTTCGCCACCGGATTCGACCGGAGCGGGTACAACAAAAAGAGAATCGTACCGAGAATCAAAAACGGCGAGATGAGGGCTTCCGTGGCATAGAGCAGGAACATCAGCAGCACCAAACCGGTCAGGATCACGACAAGATCCAACGGAGTGGCGGGAAGCAGGGAATTTCCGTTTCCGTTCCCGTTATTCTTCTCGGCGTCCGATATCGGAGCGGCCGTATTTTTTTTGGGTCGCGGCATATGGATTATGTTGTTCGTTGCGAAACACCGGTGTGACCGAATCCTCCCGCGCCGCGGGATGTTTCGCTTAATGTACCGGACTCGATCCACGTTACCCGTTCATACCGGGCCACCACCATTTGTGCGATGCGGTCACCCCGCCGCACGATGAACGATTCTTTTCCAAAATTGCTCAGCACGATTTTCACCTCGCCGCGGTAATCGCTGTCGATCGTCCCGGGCGAATTCATCAGTCCGATATTGCTTTTAATCGCCAAACCGCTGCGCGGCCGGATCTGCGCTTCAAATCCGACCGGAATTTCCATCGAAAATCCCGTCGGCACCAGCACTGTTGTTCCGGCCGGTACGACCATCTCTGTTTCGACGGCGGCATAAATGTCCATTCCCGCCGCACCTTCCGTCGCGTACGAGGGGAGCGGTACGTCAATTGTGGAATCCGACAGCCGATTAATACGAATTGAGAGAGGACTCATGAAAACAGTTCAAGGTTTGGTTGAACAGAATGCCGACAGATGAATAAACTGACCAAATTTCGGCTATTTTTATGGATTTTCAAAGAAAATTAATTGGTCATATGCGGATTATTGACTTACCCCCCCTTTTTTTGTTTATTTATTTAGAGCGTTCTCCTTTCACCGTATTTCACCTAACCGACCATGCCCACATTCGATCACGATAATTTTGACGACGATTTTGAGGGAAACTCCTCCCCCCGCCGCGATCGAAACGAAGAGATCGAGCGGTTTAAGGAACTTCTCCGGCGCGGCGGAAACGGCTTAAAGAGCATTGAAGCGCTGGAAGAGATTATCAGCTATTATTTCGAAAAAGAAAAATACGACGACGCCCTCTCCTTCGCCTCTCAACTGGTGGAATTCGCGCCGTACTCCTCCGATGCGTGGATGAAAAAAGGAATGATCCTGAACAATCTGTTCCGGTATCAGGAAGCGCTGGAATGTTACAATCACGCCATCGGATTAAACCCGAACGACAGCGATCTCTTTATCAACCGCGGTATTACGCTCGACAATACCAACAAAAACGACGAAGCGCTTGCGGATTTCGAACGGGCGCTCGTGCTTCATCCGCAGGATACCGAAGCGCTGCTGAACAAAGCGGTGATCCTCGAAAAGCTGGAACGTTTCGACGAAGCGCTCGACATTCTGAAATTTCTGGTGAAAGAAGAGCCCGAAAATCCCGATGTCTGGTTCGAACTGGCCTTCTGTTATGACTTGATGGACCGGATCGAAGAGTCGTTGGAGTGTTACAACAAACACATCGATCTGGATCCGTACAATTTTAACGCGTGGTATAACAAAGGGATCGTGCTGAACCGTCTCGGTGAGCACGAACGGTCGATCGACAGCTATGACATGGCGATTGCGATCAAGGAAAACTTCCCCTCCGCCTACTATAACAAGGGGAATGTATACGCCATGCAGGGGAAATTGGCCGAGGCGATCGAATGTTACAAACAGACGCTCCGTTTCGAACCGAAGGATGTCCCGGCGCTGCACAACCTCGGCAATGCCTACGAGGAGCTGGAACAATACGCCGAGGCGATCAAATGTTTCACCCTCGCCCTCCGGTACGACAGCACGCATTATGAATCGTATTTCGGCCGCGGCAGCTGTTACGACGCGATGGAACAGTACCGCAAGGCCCTCACCGATTACAACCGTGCCGTCGATCTCTGCCGCGAATATCCGGAATTGTGGTACGCCAAAGCGGATGCCGAATTTAATCTCGGGAAAATGAAAGAATGCATCCTCAGTTACAAAATGGTGGTGCAGCTCGATCCGAACAATTTTGAGGCGTGGTTCGATTACGGTGATACGCTATTTGTGATGGGCTATTTGAAAGAAGGTCTGAAGGCGCTCAACCGGTCCATCGAATTGAATCCCGCATTCGCCGATTCCTATTACAGCCGTGCGAAAGTGCTGTTCGTGATGGAGAGGAACCTGGACGCCGTGGAGTCGCTGAAAACGGCGCTGCGGCTCAATCCGGAACTGCGGACGAAGTTCGACGCAGAATTCAAAGGGGTGCGATCGATAAAAGAGTTTTCGTCGCTGCTGCAGCAGTAAATGCCGTACACGATCGCGATTACCCGGGGACCTAATCATCGCTGATTAGGTTTTTTTTATCCGTTACCAGTGAGACAGTTCGCTCTATGAAACTTCAAAAGTTTTCCGAACATCAGCGTCACATCGGCATCATCGGACACAACATCTCGCACGTCCTCTCTCCCGCCATGCACACTGCGGCCTTCACGAAGCTCGGGTTGGATTACGACTACGGCGTGATGGATGTCCGCGAGGATATGCTGCCGAACCTGCTCGCCTCTCTGCGCGCACTGAACTTCCGCGGCGCCAATGTGACGGTGCCGTATAAGGAAAAAGTGATCCCGCTGATCGACGAAGTCTCCGAAGAAGCAAAAATTATCGGCGCCGTCAACACCATCGTCAACAATAACGGACGGCTGGTGGGATACAATACCGATGCACACGGCGTCTATATCTCCCTCGCCTTTTATATCGAAGAGATCAAAAACAGCCACGTGGTGATCTTCGGCGCCGGAGGCGCTGCCCGTGCGACCGTCTACGCCGTGGCGAAATTTTTCGCGCCGAAGCGGATCACGATCGTCAACCGGACGCTGGATAATGCCAAAAAAATGGCCGAAGAATTCGGACCGAAATTCCGATTGACCAAATTTTTCGCCACCAACGACCACGAAGTGATTCTTCGAGAGATGGATGTGGCGTCGTTGATCGTCAACACAACGTCCATCGGCATGAAGCCGCTAGTGCATTTCCACCCCCTCCCGCCGAATGCTGTGATCCAGAAGACGCATATTGTTTTGGACATTGTGTATAATCCACTCGAAACGGCGTTGTTAAAGTTCGCACACCAGTCCGGAGCCCGGACCGTCGGCGGCATCGAAATGCTGCTCGGCCAGGGGGCGAAGGCGTTCGAACTGTTCACCCATGCCGAATTCCCGATCCATACGGCTCGGGAAGCGGTCATCAAAGAGTTGATGCATACACACGGGACGGGAAAATGAGCGCACAAAAGAACATCAGCGATTATCTGCGGATGGCGGATAAAGAGATCAAGAATGCCCAGCTGGAAAAGGCGATGGGATTCATCAACCGGATCTTCGCGTTGGAACAGAAAAATGTGTACGCCAAAGCGTACAAGGAGCGGATCATCTCTCTGATGGAAGCGCAGGGAATGTCCCGCGCCGATGCGGAACACAAAGCGGCCGCCGCTACCTATGTGGATGAACCGGCGGCGGAAGTAAAACCGGTACCGCCGGCAGCACCGGCCGCTGAGCCGCCACCGGCCGCCGTCAAAGAACGTCCGGTAACGGCTGCACCGCCGCGCCCGGCTCCGGCTACCTTTCCGCCGCCGCCCCCCAAACGACCCGATCCGATCATCGCACCGATTCCGATTCCGGATATCGATGAGATCAAAAAACAGATTGTGCCGAACACGCCGGCAACAACGATTGCCGGCGGCGTTCATCAGATCCGGCGGTCGGCGGCGGCCTCGGAAGCGTACCGAACATTGCTGCTGGAGATCTGGAAGGACGGTGCCATTTCGGCGGACGAACAGACCCGGATCGATTCCATGCGGGAGACATTCGCGATTTCGCCGGATGAACATGTGAAGATTGAAAAAGAGGTCCGTCTCACATCGTATCTCAACGCCATCCGCGAAGAATGGCGGAAAGGAGTGACCGATTTCGAACCACTTCGGAAAAAATTCCGGATCACGGATTCAGAACAGATTGCCATCGAGCCCAAAGTGTTCCAGCTGCTCCAATCGCTCCAGTCCAACGGATCGGTGCTGGTGCTGGACGACGATGAAGCGTTCCTGAAGATCATCAAAGGAATTTTGAGCGAAGGTGGATACTATTGTTTCACATCGATCACCGGTGAAGAGGGACTGCAATTGCTGGAAACAATGACGCCGGATATCGTCGTATGCGACATCAATTTTACGAAACCGAACATGAGCGGCTTCGCATTTTACGAGAAGTTTCGCTCGATGGACAAGTTTCTCCACACACCGTTCATTTTTCTCAGCGCGCTCGATCAGGACGTGTTGGTGCGGACGGGAAAAAAACTCGGTGCGGACGATTATCTTTTTAAACCGGTGGACACGGAAATGTTCCTCGCCACCATCGAAGGGAAACTGCGGCGGTCACGCGAATTAAAACGGGCCATGTAAGGATGACGACACAGAACGGAAAAGAGAATATTGGGGAATTGCTGCGTTCGGTCGACAAAGTCATTAAAACCGGAAATCTGGAACAAGCGGGGGCGCTGATCGGAAAGATCCTCGAGATTAATCCGAAAAACATTTACGCCAAAGCGTACCGCGAACGGATCGAAACGCTGCAAAAAGAAAAGCAAACGACGCTCCCTTCCGCACCGGCACCGCCTCCCCCCGCTCCCGCAGGAATTGCGGAAACGCCGGCGGAAGCTCCGGCGATCCTCCCCTCCAAACACATTCAAAAAATCTCCGATGCCGTCCTGGAAGCATATAAGACATTGTTGAACGAGATCTGGCGCGATGGATCCGTGTCGCCGCTGGAAACGGAGAGGGTGCAATCCATGCGGGAGTTTTTCGCGATTGCCGAAGAGGAACATCGGTATCTCGAACAAAACGCCCGCCTCACCTGCTATCTGCAAGCGATCCGCGACGACTGGAACAAAGGATCGCGCGATTTTTCCCGGACGAAAGAACGATTCCGCATCACCGCCGAGGAAGATCTGTTGCTGCAGCCGAAGGTGGAACGGCTCGTCAAATCGCTCAATTCCAAAGGAGTGATCCTTTCGCTCGATGACGACCGGAATTTTCTGTTATTGATGGAACGATTGCTGGAAAAAAACGGCTACCACAGCCTCAATACCACTTCCGGCGAAGAGGCGCTGAAACTGCTCGAACACTTTTCCCCCGATCTTGTCCTGTGCGACATCGCCTTCGGTCAAAAAAATATGAACGGTTTTATGTTCTATGAACGTTTCCGTTCCCACGAACGATTCGCCTCCGTCCCGTTCATTTTTATTTCCGCCCTCCATCAAAAAGAGCTCATCCGGACCGGCAAAAAGATCGGCGTGGACGACTATCTGACCAAACCGGTGGAAAACGACGTGCTGCTGGCGACCATCGAAGGACGCATCCGCCGCGCCCGCGAAATGAAACACGTGATCGACTACTAACCGTCCGCCATTCCCGCATGAAAAAATTTTTGCAGCGGATCCGGTCCTTCTCCCTCAAATTCGGCCTCGTCGAACAGGCGCAGATCGTTGCTTCTACCGCCGTTATCGTGATGATGGTGACGATCATCGCCGCGAACATCATTCTCCAAAAGGAGTTCGGGTTCCTCGATTTTATCAGTATCATGACCGCCGGCACCATCGGGTTTGCCAGCGTGTATTTTTCCTTAAAGTACGGGCGGCAATTGGAGGAACAACGGCGCGAATTGGAAGCGTTGAACACGGTGTCCCAGGTGGTGGGCAAAAGTATCAACTTGCAGGCGATCTTCTCCAACGCACTCGGTACCGTGACCACACTGCTGAAAACCGAATTCGGATGGCTCTATATTCTTAACGGCGACCGCCTGGAATTAAAAAATACCTTCGGCGCCGATTTCGGTTTTTTTTCCGAAAAAGTCCTCGCGAGCAAGACGTTCCTTGAATGGACCGAAGAGATCCGCACGAACAAAGACACCAACAAGACCGAAGGGATCGTCTTTCACACCAATCTACAGCTGCTGGACATTTCATCCTGGGTCTCGGTGCCGCTGCGCGTGGCGGACAAGTCCGAAGGTGTACTGCTGCTGGCGAGCACGGAAAAGGAATTTTTCCCCGAACGGAAAGTGAACCTGATCGCCGCCTTCAGCAACCAGATCAGCGTCGCATTAAACAACGCTCATCTCTTCGACAAACTCACCCAATCGGAAAAACGGTACGCCGACCTGTTCGAACGATCTCCGGATATGTATCACCTGGTGAACCGCGACGGTGTGATCATCAATTGCAATCTCACCGAATCAAAAATCCTCGGCCATGCGAAAACCGACATTATCGGTCAGCATTTGACTTTTCTCTATCCGGAAGAACTTCACGAGTACATTCACACGATGCTCAAACGGTCGTTCGAGGCGGACACCGAAACTCACAGCAGCGAAGAACAGATGAAAACGAAGGACGGACGGCTGATCGACGTCTCTGTCAGCACCTCCCTCGTGTATGATGAAAACCGGCAGCCGGTCTTCCTCCGCTGCGTGGGCCGCGACATGACGGAGCGGAAATTTTTCGAGCAGAAGATCATGCAGGCGCAGAAGATCGACAGCATCGGCAACCTCGCCGGCGGCATCGCGCACGACTTCAACAA
>CAZRWF010000070.1:0-14643 GCA_964603685.1 uncultured Chitinophagaceae bacterium | reverse complement strand
AGCGCTTCGGGCAGGACTTGGCCAGCCAAGAATACACGAACGCGTTCAATCGCTCATTCCTCACCTCACCCCTGTGCGATCCAATGATCCGGAGGACACCTCTTTTGCCGATCTGGAACCGCTGCAAACAATACTCTCCGGTGCAACGATTGTCTTGTTGGGAGAACAATCGCATGGAGACGGGGCAACCTTTCTTGCCAAAGCACGGCTCATAAAATTCCTCCATCGTCGTTTGGGTTTTGACGTTCTTGCCTTTGAAAGCGGTTTGTTTGAATGTGAACTTGCCGGTGCATTAATCGCCTCCGGATATCCCGCCGATTCGGCAATGATGTTCTCCGTCTTCGATGTCTGGACGAAAAGCCGGCAATTCCAACCGACGATCGAATATATTCAGCAGACACAGCGCACCGCCCGGCCGCTGCGGTTCACCGGTTTTGACCTGCAATTGACCGGCGCATTCGGCCGGGATTCGGCCTCATTGTTATTTCGGCGATATTGTGCGATGGTTCCGACGATCGACCGTTCCGACGATGTTACGATCGCGCTCTACGATACGCTGAACCGCAATCCGAAAAAATTCACCGCCGTTCCGGATTCGATCCACGAACGGTTTTATTCCGGACTTCGCTCGCTGCGAACGAAGATCGAACGGGCGGCGATCGGCGATTTCCGGTTTTGGTCGCAAGAGCTGGTCAGCAAAGAACACTTTGCCCGGTTCTTGTGGAATATCAATTGGAACAAACCCGATCCCGCCGTGATGAACATACGCGACCGTCAAATGGGTGAAAACCTCCTGTGGCTCTCCCGTCAGCGATATTCCGGCCGGAAAATCATCGTGTGGGCTGCCTCATCTCACATCGCCCGGAACCGCCATGAGATTATCGGGCGGAACAATGACGATACGTTGATGGTCCCGCTCGGGCACCATGTCTGGAAAGCAATGGGTGACTCCATCTATGCTCTGGGGTTCACTGCCTATGACGGAACGATGGGCCTGCGCAACCGGAACAGAACGGTGCTGGCCCGGTCCGCCCCGGGAACACTGGAAGATATCCTGTTTCATACGGAACACTCCGCCGCCTTCGTCGATTTCCGGTCGCTCCCCGGCGGACATTGGCTTCGCGGTACCGTAAAAGCACGCCCTTTCGGATACAGTGTGATGAACGCACGATGGCCGGAAATGTTGGACGGAATGATGTACATCAAAACAATGATCCCGAGCGAAGGAACAGAAGAACCATGAGCATCATCGTCTCCACCGAAAATGTATCGTTTGCGTACGATACCGAATCGATCGTACGGAATATTTCCCTTTCCGTGCCGGAACAACGGATCTACGGTTTTGTCGGGCCGAACGGCGCCGGAAAATCGACAACCATCAAAATACTTCTCGGACTGTTGACGCCGAAGACCGGCACTGTGATGATCTACGGGAAAGAAATGCGAACGCATCGGACCGACATTCTTCGATCCGTCGGCTCGCTTGTGGAGACGCCGTCGCTCTACCCGCATTTGACCGGTGGAGAAAATCTGGAAATTGTTCGCCGGGTTCACCGCGTGCCTGTTTCCCGTATCGACCGCGTGCTCACCGATGCCGGGATCCTCCAGGCAAAAAGAAAAAAGGTTAAGGAATATTCTCTCGGCATGAAACAGCGTCTCGGTATTGCACTCGCACTGTTGCATTCGCCGCGCTTGCTGATCCTCGACGAGCCGATCAACGGACTGGATCCGGAAGGAATCCAGGAGTTCCGTCACTTTCTTCGGCATCTGACGGCACAGGAAGGGATCACCATCTTCCTCTCCAGCCACATTCTCGCCGAACTGGAGCAGGTCGCCACGCATGTCGGGGTGATCGCCGGAGGTTCGATGAAGTTTCAGGGAACATTGGAGGAGCTTCAGAGTCAGAACAGCAGTTCGACGGTCGTGTCCGTCTCCGATGTCGAAAAGGCGATCGCTGTGCTGCGGTCGATGAAGATCGTCGCCGAGCGGTTATCGGAGCGGACATTGTCGATTTCCGTGAACAATCCGGAAACAGCCGCGTCGGTCAATGCTGGATTGGTCCGTGCCGGTATCGATGTGTATGAACTACGATCCGAACAGCCGAACCTGGAATCCCTTTTTCTCCGCCTGGTCCAATCCGGAGGTGCAGCATGAAAACGTTCATCGGTTTGCTTATTGCGGAAGTGTTGAAGCTGCGGCGGACGCTGGCGCTGTGGATGGTTCTGATCGCTCCGGCTTTCGTGATTCTGCTGCAGGTGATGTTGTGGATGAACTATCACGATGGGATCAGCATCGACGCAGATTTGTGGATCATGTTTTTCACCAACATTCTTTCGATGTGGGCGATATTTATGTTCCCGTTGTTTTCTGCATTGGTCGTCGCTCTGCTGTATCATTATGAACACACCACATCCGGTTGGCAAAAGTTGTTCTCTCTGCCCGTTCCGAAATGGCAGGTGTTGGCGGCAAAACAGGCGGCGGGGTTTGTCTTGTTGTGCGCAAGCGGAGTTGTGCTGTTCGCCGGAACCGTTGCCGGCGGAATGGTGGTGGATGTACTCCATCAGAAAATCGAGATGCCGGCCGACATTCCCGTCGCGGCGATGGCGGAACGGTGGGGGAAAATTTTCCTTGCCTCCGCGACAATTGTCGCGCTCCAGCATTGGGTCAGCCTTCGGTGGACGACGCTCGCCGTTCCGATCGGGGCCGGCATCACCGGAACATTCGTTGCCGTTTTTGCTTCCAGTTGGAAGTACGGGCACTTTTATCCGTGGTTGATTCCGATCCACGTTTTGCACCGGACCGACGGGAAGGAGGTCACCGCACTGATGGTCGGCGCAATACTCGGAATCGTGCTCTTTATCATGATGATCGTAACGGAAAGCCGACGGGATCTTTCGCGATAGGTCAGGGAAGGTCGTAACGTTTGGTGATCGATCGTTCTCCGGTGCGGACCGTATATTCAATGCTCCCTCTCTCGCTCCCCGCAAGATCGATTGCCACAATATGCACTCCGGCCTCTTTCACCCCCTGCACCAACACCGTATCGGATACTCTGCCCGAATATTTCACCGAAAATACGACCGGGGATCGCTGCGGAAGATCGAAGGATACAAAACCGACCGCTGATCCGGGCGGCACGGTAAGAGAAGAAAGAGTCACGGGTGCTTTCGGCGTTCGATAGCGGGACAACAAAGTCTGAATCTCCGACGGCGTCGAAACATGAACTCCGCTCTCATTTCCTGCCCGGTCGATCGACGTAACGGTGTAAAAATATTCACCCGCGGATGCGTGTTCTTCCACAAACGAAAGCCGATCACCCGGAAGCACGGCAATGATATGTTCCCCTTTTCGCGTATCGACCGGTGCGTTCGAAGAACGATAGAGGATGTAACGAAACACCTGTTCACTGTCCGCGGCCGGCGGCGGCGCGCTCCAGCGGAGACGCACCCTTCCGTTTTCTCTCTCCGTCACGATCTTCGACGGCGCATTCGGCGGAACGGTATCCTTCCACACCATCGGAGGAACCAACGTACGATGTCGATACACACCGCCGAGCCGGTCAAAGATCTGCGCGGTATGTTCATACCGGAAAAATGCCTGCCCCGCCGCACCGGCACTGCGCGTTCGTTCCACCTGAAGGGCGACTTCCTCCTGAATATTGCTGCGGTACACGCCGAGTCCCACATAGACATGTCGGCCGTACTGTTCGCGCGACCAATCGATGCTCAGTGCTTCGAAATCCGGATCATTCGGATCTTTTTGTTCGCCGAGCGACCAATAGATCTGCGGTGCGAGATAGTCGTGAATCCCCTCCCGCAGCCATCGGCGGGAATCCTGAAATACGCCGGAATATCCGTTGAAGGACGACTGCGCACCGGCGATCGATTGATAGATCCCGAGCGGCGCCGATCCGACTTTTACCCACGGTTTTATTTTTTGGATGTTCTCATAACAATTGCGCACGAACGACGTGATGTTATTCCGTCTCCATTCATATCGTTCCACGCCGTCGCTGTACTCCGAAAAAGACTGCCAATCATCGAATGCCGGCGAAGGGTACCGGATAAAATCGAAATGAATGCCGTCGATATCGTACGCCGATACCAGCTCGCGCACCAATTCTTCGGTATAGGCGCGCGCTTCGGGAATTCCCATATCGATCCACCACTCGTTCTCAAACAGCCGCACCCAGCTGCGGCGGGCGCGTGTGACGTGTCGCGGATTCTGCGGCAGTTGTTCGCTTCCCCACACTTTGGCGACATTAAACCACGCATGCAGTTCCAATCCCCGTTGATGCGCTTGATCGATCGCGAATGCGAGCGGATCGTACCCCGGGTCGTTCCCCAAAACGCCGGTGAGGGACGTTGCCCACGGTTCGATGGCAGAACGGTAGAGGACATTACCGCGCGGACGAACTTGAAAGAAGATGGTGTTAAAATTATTCTTGTGCAGAAGATCGAACATCGCGATCAAAGACCGCCGCTGTTCCTCCGGATCGGTGGAGGTGGGCCAATCGCCGCTGGCAGTGGAGATCCAGACGGCGCGGACTTCATGTTTGCGGGATTGTGCGCAGAGAAACACGCCGCCGAAAAGAAGTATGAGGATCGCGGAACGGAACATTCAATCTTTCCGGATGGCGGCTTGATAGATGTGGATGACCGATTCTTTTCCCTTCACTTTGATCGGTTCGAGTTTTTTCAGGCTAAATTCCGGATCATTCAGAATGTATCGTGCGGAAAATTCGGAAACGATCACCTCGCCCCGACCCGCCGCACTGCAGAGCCGCGCGCCGAGATTCACCGCATCGCCGATTACGGTGAAATCCATCCGCTCCTCGCTCCCCATTGCTCCCATCACCATTTCGCCGGTGTTGATGCCGATGCCGATTGCGATGTCGTCACCGATGAGATCCTGATTGGATTTCATCATCTCCTGAATTTCCAACGAACAGAGGACGGCATTTTTCACCATTAATTCTCCCTGAAACACCGCCACCAGTTCATCGCCGACATATTTGTCGATATCGCCCCCGTATTTTTTCACGACGGCCGCCTGCCGGCTCAATATAGAATTGAGCATCGCGACAACCTTTTCCGGCTCCACTTTTTCGGAAAACGCCGTGAATCCGCGCACATCCGAAAAGAAGACCGTCGCCGTTTTCCGTTCGCCCCCCAGTTTTACCCCCATCGCCGAAGCACGCTGAACGTAATCGACCGTCTGTTTCGAGACAAATTTTTCCAGATGGAACCGTTCACGCAACCCCACGATCATTTCGTTGATCCGTTTTCCCAAATCGCCGATCTCGTCGCGGGAAGTAATGTTCGTCGAAACGGAAAAATTCCCGTTCCCCACTTCTTTCACGACCGTGCCGATGGTGCCGATCGGATCAACAACGACCGCTTTCATGAAAATTCGCAGGACGATCCACACCAGAAGGATGGTAACGATGCCGGCGATGACCGAATTATATTGGTTCTGGGCAATGGTCGCATTGATGGCGCTCATGGAGGCGGTCACGCCGACCACGCCGCGAATGGTGTGGTCGTCCCCGTGGCAGACCTGACACCGTTTTTCATTGCGGAGCGTCGTATAGCGGACGAGAAATTCCTCGTCGCCGATCATCTGCATCGCCTCAATCACCGTATCTTTCATCAGCGCTTCGCGCACATGGTCCAATCCGAAATCGGATTGCTTTGTATTCACAAACCGTTCGTTGGCCTCCTTGTCGAATACGCGCAGGTCCTGCACGGCATCGATCGTCCGCACATCATTGATGAACGAACGGGCGTAACTTCCTTTACCGACGAGCATGATGCTCCGGAATCCGACACCGATGGTCGCCTGCAGCATCTCGGTCAATTGGTGCTCCAGTTCCGCCGGCTTTTTCTTGAGGTGATCGACCTTCATTGACATTTGCATCACGCCGCGCCATTGACTTTTGGAGCCGTGACAGACCTGACAACGGTCTTCGTTCCGGAACGGAATCAGCCGCGTCAACACCCTGTTGTTTTTCTCCGGAAATACGATCGGTCCTTCCGTTTCGATCGCCCGTGCAACGGAGTCTTCGGACACTGCATTCTCTTCGTCGCCGAAATGAACGGCGCCGAACCGGTCATAGATTTTAATCTTGTCGATAAACGGCAGCCGCGACGTCCGGAGAACGAGCGTGTCCATCAACTCCCCTTGACCAGCGAGCATGATGTTCTTGAACGATGCGGCGAGGGTATTGCCGATGATCTCCGAGACTTCGTGCCGGGTCTGTTCAAAATTATCGGACTCCATATCTTTCGCATGAGCAATCATCAGGTCCGGATTGAGCGTTAACCGCGTGACGCCGCGGACGGTGTGATTGCCGCTGTGGCATTGCTGACATTCCCGTTCGTTCAGCAGCGGTTCGATCCGCACAAATTGCGCACCGGCGGTATCCTGCTTTGCGAACATCACTTCCATCTCCGATTCGATCGCATGTTTCACCTGATCGTCACCCGCACCGGAGATCACTCCCCGCCCTTCGTCCGGAAAGACCTCTTTGGCGCCGTTGTCGTACACGCGCAGCGATCCGAATTCAAGGTTTTCGCGCGCGTCGTTCACCAGTTCCGCGGCATACGGCGCTTTTCCGGAGAGCATCACGTTCCGGATGCCGACCATCACCGTTTCGCCAAACAACCGGGTCTTCTCCCGTTGCTGCGCCAAAAGCGCCTGCGATTCACGGTTGATGGAAATAATGACGTACGTTCCGAAACCGACGACGAGGACGAGAATAATAAGCAGGAGGATTTTAATTTCGAGGCGGTTTTTCATGGAAGATCATCGATCCCGGCGGCCGAAGCTGCCGCCGGGAATGTGAGGGTCAATGCGCATCCCGTTCCTGTTTCCACCAACGGTCCACCACTTCGCTCACGTTGGTCGGATTTTCGGTAGCGACCCACTTGTCGTAGAAGAGAATGTCCGAACTGTTCGGCGGCGGCTGCGGATAATCCAGCTGCACCCGCGACGGCAGTGCGGTGGCATCGCCGACGAACAGCGCCTCGCCTTGACGCATGGAGGGAAGCATGTCGAACATGCCGGCGAACGAATCGGGAACCAGTTTTTTCACGAACGCCTGGTCGGTCGGATTCGTCAACCGCAATATGACGAAATTATTGCACTGCGATAGGATCGTTTCGGAGAGTTCGGAAGGACGCTGGCTGACAATCATACAGCCGACGCCGTATTTCCGTCCTTCTTTTGCGATGCGTTCCACGATCTTCCGTGCCGCGCGGTTGTACGGTGTCGGCACCTGCGGCAAATAGTTGTGCGCCTCTTCAAACATCAGCAGGATCGGAAAGTCGGCTTTGTTCCGGTTCCAAAAATTGAAATCGAAAATGGTCCGCGCCAGCAGCGCCACGATGGTATTCACGATGTCGAACGGCACGCCGCTCAGATCGAGCGCGGTGATCTGTTTTTTGTTGTCCAATCCGAGCAGGCGGTTGAGGATATCCTTCAACGCGTTCGAATCGGTGAACTTTTTCGGACGGAACATAAACGCGTAGCGCAAGTCGGTCATCTTGCTGTCCAGTCGGACAAGGAAACGGGTGAACTGTCCGAAGAACGGACCTTCGCGGACGCCGGCACTGGTCGTGACCCGTTCGGTGTCATAAAATTGAAATTTGGCACGGACTTCGTTCAGATCATAAAAGACCGGGGAATCGACGGTGATGATCGACTGCAATTCCTGATTCCGCGCCTTTTTCGCGTTGAGCACCAAATCTTTCAGCATCATGATCTGGCTTTGGGCGGACGGTTCATTCTCGTCCACAAACATTTCCCGGAGTTCTTCGAAATTCATGAACCAGTACGGCATTTCAAGTTCCGTAATGTTGATCAGGTTGCCGTAATCACGGAACGCTGCCGAATATTCGTTATGGATATCGAGGATGATCACGTGTGTATTCTCAAACATCTGCACTTTTTGCAGGATCGATGCCACCGTGGTCGATTTTCCCGAGCCGGACGATCCGAGCACGGCGAGATGTTTTCCGAAAAACTTGTTCGGATCGATATACTGACGCTCGCCCGGGAATCCGGAGATATCGCCGACCGCAAATCCGTACTGTGCGAACGACGCAAAAATCGTGGCGACCCCTTCTTCATCCGTCATATAGACATCGCCGCCGAGCGTGGGGAATGACGCCACCCCTTTTTGAAATTTTCCGTTCGACACCGAACCGATCACCTGCGCTTCCATTTCGCGGTTTAATTCCGTCACCTGATACGCACGGTTGATCACCCCGACCACTTCCACATCCCCCACCGGCATGACTATAAATGCGCCGACTTGTCCGATTCGATAAACTTTGCCGTTGACGGTCCGTTCCATGGTGAACAGGTCGTCGTCCAATGAAACGACGAAGGCAGAGCTGGTCATACTTTTAATTTTGCCGATGTGGCGTTCTTTGGGCAGTTGGGCCATAATTATTTCGGATCGATGGTGAGTAACGGTGAAGGTCTTTCCCAGTGTAACAAAAATTGGACGGAGTGTCAACCAACCGTGCGCAGACTAATTCTTCCGACGTCGGACGATGTTATGAAGAAGGAAGAGTCGCAAATCAGAAATAACACAAAATTAGGGGCAAACTATCGCGACATGTTGAGCGAACGGGGCGCGATGCCTTGCTGTGGGCGGCATCGGGATCATTTCGAAGTATCGATCGCATCGGGCCCACGCAGTTTATTTCTCCGATAAAATCTACGGTTGTTTTTTCTTTCCTCCTTTTGTATTTTCATTAAACCACAGGTCACCAATCCGCACTCTCTACTGTCGGTTTACTCATTGTGTAAAATTCTGGAAGACGCTCCCGGAGATCAATACCGGGCCGTAATCCTTTTTTATTATGACGGAATCCGCACAGAACACCCAACGGACGCACAGAACGGAATTTTTTGTTTCGGTCGCCGGCGGCGGCATCTCAATTTTGGTCACCACGCACTGGAGAAATGCAATCGGTCACTCACCCGCCGATCGTTTGTCCTACCGTTACCCATCCATCGTACATCAGACTTGCACCGGGGGAAGACGATGATCCGCTGGATCGCCACCGTACTGCGGATCGTGTTGATAATGACGGCGGCCGTTCCGGCCGGTGTGATGGCCATTCTTTCTCTGGCTTTCCCGTCGGGAAAAAACATCTATTTTTGGTGCGGCACCGCGTGGTCCCGTTTTGTGCTCTTCATTTGTAATGTGGATGTGAAAGCCACCGGCGTCGACACGCTGGACCGCTACGGCAACTATGTTCTTGTTTGTAATCATGCCAGCATGTTCGACATACCTGCCGTGATGAGCACCTTTCCCCGCGTCCGAATCATGTTCAAAAAAGAGCTGGGATATGTTCCGATCTGGGGATGGGCATTAACTCTTGGCCATCACATCAGTGTGGACCGGAAAAAAGGGACGGAGGCGAAAAAAAGTCTGGACCGTGCGGCGAAGGCGATTACGGAGGGAGGACAGGTGTTGTTGTTCGCTGAAGGGACGAGAACGCGTGACGGAAAATTACAGCCGTTCAAACGGGGTGCATTCGCGCTCGCGGCACAATCGGGCGTGCCGATCGTTCCGGTGACGATCAACGGAAGTTTTTCGATTCTGCCGAAAGGTTCGTTCGACATCCGTCCGGCCCACATCACGGTCATCGCCGGATCGCCGGTTCCGACGAACGGAATCACCACGCGGGAAGAAGAGATGCGGTTGATGAACGACGTCCACGCGATCATCGAACGGACGTACGCGGTGCCGGCATGAGGACCAAAATCGACGGAATGTTGATCCGCGCCGAAGAGATCGTTGCCGTGCCGACAATCGTGCGGACAATCGCCCGGCTGGAACGGAGTGCTGATCCGAAGGCGGTGTTGCTGGGGCGATCGTTGCGGGAGTGGAGGGACAACAACCTGACGGAGGAAGAGCAACGGGTATTGTCCGGCATCGTTTCACGGTGGAATACTCTTCGTCGCTCCACGCAGAGTGCGGTGATCGACGATTTTGGCGCTGATTCGATCGGTAAAAAACAAACCGTGCGGATTTCCCATATTGCGGTCCTGAACAGCCGTTCACCGCAGTGGCTCCCGCTGATGTTCCGTTTGGTACGACGGCTTCAGCCGCAGCGTGTGCTGGAACTCGGAACCTGTCTCGGCATTTCCGGAATGTATATAGCGGCGGGATTGCGCATGAACGGCGGAGGAACACTGGTCACGGTGGAAGGCGAAGCAGCGTACGCCGACATCGCTCGGAAAAATTTTTCTGCGGAAGGATTGACGAACGTGGAACAACGGACCGGACGATTCGCCGACCTTCTGCCCGACGTTGTGAAAGACCACCGGCCGATCGACCTGGTTTTTGTGGACGGTCATCACGACGGTGAAGCGACAATCCGGTATTTCGAACAGATCCTCCCTGCGCTGGCGCCGGAGGCATGGATGATCTTTGACGATATTTCGTGGTCCCGCGACATGAAAAACGCCTGGAAAAAAATTTCTGCCGATCCCCGCGTGCACTTTTCGGCGGACGCCGCATTGATCGGCATTTGTCACATTGTTCAGCCCTGACGAAAGGAAACGACGATGTCCGTTACGATAAAAGATGTTGAGCGGATAGCAGCGCTCGCCAAGCTGGAATTTTCCGATGCGGAGAAAGAATCGTTCACCCGCCACTTCAACGAGATCCTCGCCTATATGGAACAGTTGAATTCAGTCGATACGGCGAACGTGGAACCGCTGGCGCAAGTGATCGCCATCGACAATGTATTTCGGGATGATACGGTTACCCCGTCCACCCCGACGGATACCGCTTTACAGAATGCACCGGACCGGACCGAGGAACATTTCCGCGTACCGAAAGTGATCGGATAAATGAAGATCATCGCCGTCATACCGTCGCGGTACGCTTCCACCCGGCTTCCGGCCAAACCGCTGGTGGACATCGCCGGCAAACCGATGGTGCAGCGCGTGTACGAACAAGCACGGCGATCCTCACTGTTGACGAGCGTGATTGTTGCCACGGACGATGAACGGATCGCCGCGGCAGTCCGTTCATTCGGCGGCCATGTGCGAATGACGCCGGTCGACATCGCCAGCGGCAGCGACAGGATCGCGATGGCGGTAAAGGACGAACAGGCGGATATCGTCGTAAACGTTCAGGGGGACGAGCCGCTGATCGATCCGGCGGTGATCGATGAGACGATCAGCGTGTTGGTAAACGATCCGGCCGCCGTTGTTTCCACGGCGGTAAAAAAAACATCGTCGCATCAAGACCTCTTCAATACCAATATTGTCAAAGTAGTGCTGGATAAGGACCGGTATGCGCTCTATTTCAGCCGGTCACCGGTACCGAACGTGCGCGATGCCAAGAAGGATGATGACTGGTTCAACGGAACGACTTTTTACAAACATTTCGGGATCTATGCGTACCGTGCGGAATTTTTGCAGACATTTACGCGGCTTCCGGCATCACCCCTGGAAACGGCGGAAAAACTCGAACAACTGCGGATTCTCGAAAACGGCTACCGGATCAAATGCGCCGTGACGGAATACGATTCATATCCCGTCGACACGCCGGAAGACCTGCAGCGGGTGATCAGCATTCTTCACGGCAAATAATTTCGATCATTCACGACATCATTCGATTATGGCCAATACCGATTTTTTAAAAGAGTATAAAATTTGGAATGTCATCGGTGCATCGTCGGCCGGAACGCTGATTGAATGGTACGACTTCTATATTTTCGGCAGCCTCGCGCCGATCATGTCCGGACTCTTCTTTCCGAAGGACAATCCCACCGCCGGATTGCTCTCCACGCTTGCGATCTTCGCCACCGGATTCGCCGTTCGTCCGTTCGGCGCCATTTTTTTCGGTAGGATCGGCGATGTGGTGGGGCGGAAATATGCTTTTCTCGTCACACTCGTCTTGATGGGTGGAGCGACAACGGCAATCGGACTCCTGCCGACGTACGAATCGATCGGCATCGCAGCGCCGATCGCTCTTGTGCTGCTGCGATTAACGCAAGGATTGGCTCTGGGGGGTGAATACGGCGGTGCGGCAACATATATCGCCGAACATTGTCCCGACGAGAAACGGGGATTTTATACCAGCTTCATTCAAACCACGGCAACACTGGGATTGTTCGTCTCGCTGGGAGTGATTCTCTCGGTCCGTTCCACACTTGGGGAAGAAGCATTCGGTGAATGGGGCTGGCGGATCCCGTTCCTTTTGTCGATCGTTCTGGTGATCGTCTCCTATATTATCCGCATTCGGCTGAAAGAATCCCCTCTGTTTTCACGAATGAAAGCGGCGGGAAAAACATCGACCAATCCGCTTCGCGACGCCTTCGCGAACAAACAGAACTGGAAAATCATGGCGCTGGCACTCTTCGGCGCCACGGCCGGCCAAGGGGTGGTGTGGTATACCGGACAATTTTACGCTCTCTATTATTTGCAAACGGTATTGAAGATCCATTTTATGACGGCGAATTTTATTGTTGCCGTCGCCTTGTTGCTGGCAACACCGTTCTTCATCGTGTTCGGCGGATGGTCGGACACCGTGGGACGAAAGAAAATTATCATGGCGGGATGCCTGATCGCGGCAGTCAGTTATGTGCCGATCTATATGGCAATGGGATATTTCGCCGCCGATCCGAACAATCCGAATGCCGTGATGTTAAGCCTGTTGGTCTTTATTCAGGTCATTTTTGTCACGATGGTCTACGGACCGATCGCCGCATATCTGGTCGAATTGTTTCCGACCAAAATCCGGTACACCTCCATGTCGCTGCCGTATCACGTGGGCAACGGTGTGTTCGGTGGACTCGTACCGCTGATCGGTACCGCTCTGGTGGTCTCCACCGGAAACGTCTACGCCGGATTGGCCTATCCGATCGCCATTGCGCTGATGACTTTTGTCGTGGGAACATTCTTCACCGTAGAAACAAAAGATGTGAAGATGTGGGACGAACTGGAAGCAAAATAAGTCTGATTGCGAAAGATGTTATGCTCTGTTTTCGGTCGTTTTTTGTTTAACAATTTTTCATCATCATCTGTACTCTGAAATCTTTTGTTTGTTTTTTGTTCTCTATAAATCTCTTATCCAGAAATCTAACCATCCGTTCTTATGGCCCACTCACACGTAAAATACATCTTCATCACCGGCGGCGTCGTTTCCTCCTTGGGAAAAGGGATCGCGGCCGCTTCACTCGGACTATTGTTGAAGTCGCGGGGACTGCGCGTGACCATTCAAAAGATGGACCCGTACATCAATGTTGATCCTGGCACCATGTCGCCGTACCAGCACGGCGAAGTGTACGTGACGGACGACGGTGCGGAGACCGATCTCGATCTCGGCCATTACGAACGGTTTCTCGACATCAACACCTCCAAGATGAACAACGCCACCACCGGACAGATCTATTACGAGGTGATCAACAAGGAACGGCGCGGCGATTATCTCGGTGCCACGGTGCAGGTGGTTCCGCACATCACCGACGAAATCAAAAAACGGATCGGACAACTCGGCGCCACCGGAAAATACGACGTGGTGATCACCGAAGTCGGCGGCACGGTCGGCGATATCGAGTCGCTCCCGTTTCTCGAAGCGATCCGTCAGTTTACGCTCGGCATCGGCAAACGTAATGCATTGAGCATTCATGTCACCCTCATTCCCTATATCAAATCGGCCGGCGAAATTAAAACAAAACCGACCCAGCACAGCGTGAAGACGTTGCTGGAGATCGGAATGCAGCCGGACATTTTGATCTGCCGGACGGAAAAACGGTTGTCCCGCGAAACGCGCGAAAAGATCGGTCTGTTCTGCAACGTGGAGACCGACGCCGTGATCGAAGGACGCGACGTCGAAACGATCTACGAGATTCCGCTCCATTTCGAAAAAGAAGGACTCGACAAGATCGTTCTGGAAAAGCTGAACATTAAAGCAAACAAGGCGGACCTGCGGAAATGGAACCGGTTCGTGCATCGCGTGAAAGAACCGGCGGACCGGGTGACGATCGGCTTCGTCGGAAAATACACCGAGCTGAAGGATGCCTATAAAAGTATCTCCGAATCGTTCATCCATTCCGGTGCGGACAATGACGTAGCGGTGGATCTGAAATGGATCCGCGCGGAGGAGCTGGACGGCAATAATGTGAAGGAACTGCTCTCCGATATTCATGGACTTCTGGTCGCTCCGGGATTCGGCATCCGCGGCATCGAAGGGAAGATCAAAGCAATTCAATACGTCCGCGAAAACAAGATCCCCTTCTTCGGCATCTGCCTGGGCATGCAATGCGCCATCATCGAATTCGCGCGGAACGTCTGCGGCATGAAAGGGGCGAACAGCACCGAATTCAAAAAATCGAAGTTCAATGTCATCGACATGATGGCCGATCAGCGGACAATCAAAAACATGGGGGGAACGATGCGCCTCGGTGCGTACCCCTGCGTGCTGCAGAAGGGGACAAAAGCGTACGCTGCCTACAAAAAAGAATTGATCTCCGAACGGCACCGTCACCGCTACGAAGTGAACAACAAGTTCCGGAAACAGCTGCAGGAACACGGTTTGGTCTTCAGCGGACTTTCACCGGACGGAAATCTTGTGGAAATCGCCGAATTGAAGGATCACCCGTGGTT
>CAZRWF010000069.1:0-14712 GCA_964603685.1 uncultured Chitinophagaceae bacterium | reverse complement strand
GCACAGTCCGAAAATTTGTTACATTGGCAGAAATGACATTCCGCCGTTTTGAAAATATTATCATGATCGGTGCGGCGTTCGCCGCCGCAGGAATCGTGTTCGGATTGCTGCAGGAGCGGGACGAGCGGATCCTCGATCCCTCCTCCCGATGGGAACATCGCGATCGTATCTTCACCGTACCGCCGACCGACGAGGAGATCCGGATCGCCGAAGAATTCGGTGAGCGAACGCTTCCCGCACTCCGGCAGCTCGGCTTGATCATTCACTACACCCGCACGGAGGCCGAAACCGTCATCACCGTTTCCGGAAAAATCTGGAATGAACGTTCGATGTTCTTCCGGCAAAAATTTCTTGAACATGTCTTTACGTATCATAAAGTGAACAACTACCCCCTTCGGACGAGAGTGATCGACCACCGGACATCGCAACTGTACGCGCAGATCATTCCGCCGGACCAACGGCTTGTCTATTGATGACGTGATGACGCGGGTTTTACTTTTTCTGCTCCTTGGTTCGTCCGTTTCTCCCCATTGTGCGCAGGAGAGACCTGATACGACCATGCGCTTGCTGATCAAAGGGGACGCGGAGAGACTCTTCCCGCCGCCGGCACTGGTACTCCCGTTTTCCTCCGCTCTCGCCTCCATGGATGAGAAGCACAATTTTTCCCTTTATTATTCGTTGTCCGGCATTCCACCCGCCTTTGGGTGGGACCGGCCGCGGAGCGTCGACCTCACTGCCCCGCTCACGCTGCAGCTGCGGGAATCGGAGAACGAACGGCCGTGGAGGATCACTCTCGGTGCCGCGCAGGCGGCCGGTACCGCGTACATTCTCTATCGTCATTTGAAAAAGTACGGGTTCCGATAACTTCGAAGAAAATTTCAGAAATGACCACGTACAACACCGGCTCATCACATCGCGGTAACCGTGGAAGATTACACCATATTTCTTCTTGAAAAATTCGCAATAACATATTTATTGATGATAGGATCTCCATGTCACCCGTCGGACGAATTGTATTTTTGTTATCCATTGTCACACTATGTGTTCACCCTCAGAACCTGACGGAGGTATTTCGGGAATTTTTGCCCAAGCGTGTTTTCAGCAATCCTGATTTTCAACGGCAAGTGGAGGCTCGATTGCAACAAAGGGCGAATATCCATCCCGATCTGCTCTACCATTACATCCGGTTTTATTCGGCCTCACTGTCCGACTCGATGAGACTCGACACGGCTCGACGAAAACACGTTGAACAGGAATTGCATAATGCCGAGCGTTGGTATAATCTTCGAAGAATTGAAGCATTGAAGCGGCAATCGGCATTCATCGATTCCATCGGTACCGATGCCGCCGCCGCAGTTCGAGATATAGTGAATGATCTGTTCGACGATTCCTTGTCCGGAAACATCACCGTCTCTCCACCGCACGCGGAGAGAAATTTCCAAAACTATCTCTCTTCCGTCTATTACGATCGATCAAGGCAACTTCCTTTTCTGCCGGATACCAATTATGTAATTACTCGGCGGAACGCCGAACAACAATGGTTCAGCCGTATAACCGCTTCCGTCTTCGAGAACGTCCGTTCACCGTACGATGGATACGAGAATGCCATCCAATCTCTGTTCCACGGTTGGCATCTTTTTGAACCGGGCCAGGAAACCGTCCACGCACTCTCTCCTGCAGTATCGGCGGTGAACTTGTACGAATCCGTTTTTGCATCTTCGGCACAACCGGAATTCGGAATCGGTACGGGATATACCCCCGTACAAACCGGTTTTTCGGCCGAAACAACGATTCCGATCAACAACACCGCGGTTCGTCAACCGATCGATCAATCATTTCAGTCGGGAATATTCTCCATTACTTTTCGGAAAAGATTTTTTCTTTCCGATTTCCTTTCTCGGTTTTCCTTTATTTCTTTTACCGCCGGATATTCCGCTTCCGGCAGAGCAGATGCGGTCTCTCCCAAACTCGGGTTCGACAAAATTTACACGACCAACGAACGAACATACGGCACTGAATATCACGAGAGCCTCCAGTTTTTCACGCTGACCATCAAACCGGAAGAATTGAATTACGCCGATGTGACTTTGACAACCCCGGTGATCGTTGCGGTTCCGTGGACCATCGAACTCGGTTTACGGTATGCATATTTGAAAACCAGATACACATTAACGTATCACTATCACTACTACCTCACGGAAAAATATCTGGTTGACGGACAATTCATTCAGTATTATGTTACGAACACCATAACCACGTCTACCGACAAAAGGACGGAAAACCTCACTCACATCAATCACCAGTTCCTTCCCGTCGCAGACATTTCATTTCATTTCTCCCGCGACCTTTTTTTACGTACGGTGCTCAACCATCGATTCGGCTCGATTTCTCTCTGGATGAACATTGATTAAGGTCGACGGACAGGATTCCATTCCGGCATGATTTCACTTTCTCACATCACATTTGTGGTCCGCGACTATGATGAAGCCGCCGCGTATTTTGTCGACCGGATCGGCATGACGGTGTTCGAAGACCGCGATCTCGGCGGAGGGAAACGTTGGGTGGTCGTCGGACCGCCGAGCGGTCCGCGGCTGCTGCTCGCGAAAGCGGCGTCGGCAGAACAAGAATCCCGCATCGGAAATCAGACCGGAGGACGCGTAGCGTTTTTTCTTTCTACGGACAATTTTCAGGAAGAGTACAACGCCATGACTTCGCGCGGGGTGGAGTTTGTAGAAAAACCCCGGAGAGAATCATACGGTACTGTGGCGGTGTTCCGCGATCTGTACGGCAATACGTGGGACTTGATTCAATCACAACAATAACGTCTCAGCCACACAGATAAAAAAAAGCCGCCACCGATCTTCGAACATCAGCGGCGTACGGACGTTTCGCTCCGAAAAAGATCTTGGGGGAAAATATTTTTCACGACACACCCCTTGTTTCACGCGCCGTCAATTTTCCCCTTGCATCTCCGGCAATTTTCCTCAAACTTGTTCCGTTCAAAAAAACCTTCATAACAATCGTAAAGAACACAGGAGAGCACGATGAAAACGATCGTTCTATGTTTCCTCGCCCTGCTCTGCACGTGGAGCGCTGCGGCGGCGGAGAAAATCCTGCCGTATCCGATCCACCAGAAGCAGATGGCCAACGGACTGAATGTCGTCACCGTTCAGTTCGACAGTCCCGGCCTCGCCGCTTTCTACATCGTCGTCCGTGTCGGCTCACGGAACGAAGTGGAACCGGGCGTCACCGGATTTGCCCACTTTTTCGAGCACATGATGTTCCGCGGTACGGACAAATATCCGCGGGAAAAATACAACGCCGTGCTGAAATCGATCGGCGCCGGCGCCAATGCCAATACCTCGCTCGACCGGACGATTTATCACATGACCGGCGATGCCACAAAACTGGAAACAATGTTCGAAATCGAAGCAGACCGTTTTATGAATCTGAACTACACGGAACATGATTTTAAAACGGAAGCGGGCGCGGTCAAAGGCGAATACACCAAAAATTTCGCCAGTCCGTACCAACAATCGTACGAAAACACGGCGAACACCGCGTTCGACAAACATACGTACAAACATACGACGATGGGATTTTTTAAGGATATCGTCGACATGCCGAACCAATACGCGTATTCACTGGAATTTTTCAACCGGTACTACCGACCCGAATATTCCACCATCGTGGTCGTCGGAGACGTGACGCCGGAAAAGGTGAATGCACTGGCGGAAAAATATTTCGGCTCGTGGAAACGGGGCTCGTACGTGTCGGTCGTTCCCGAAGAACCGAAGCAGGATACCACCCGGTGGACTCATCTGCAGAATGCCGGCATCCCCCCGCTGTTGGGATTAAACTACAAAGGCCCGGCCTTCAACGATACGCAGATCGATATGCCGGCGCTGGATGTGATGACTACTATTCTGTTCTCGCCGACCTCCGAGCTGTACAAAAAACTGGTGATCAAAGAACAAAAGGTGCGTCAATTAAGCGGCGGCGCCTCGGATACACGCGACCCGTATCTCATTACCTTGCAGGCATCTCTCGTGAAAAAGGAAGACTTGCAATACGTCAAAGATGAGATCGTCAAAGCGGTGGAAACGTTCAAACAGAACGGGACGGACGAACAATTGCTTGCCAAGACCAAATCCCGCCTGAAATACAGTTTTGCCATGGGAATCGACAATCCGTCTACGATCGCCAATTCCCTCTGTGCGTACATTACTCTCACCGGCGATCCCGAATCGTTGAACAGGCTCTATGCGATGTACGATACGGTGACCAATGAGAACCTAAAAGCGGTCGCCGCCAAATATTTTGTCCCGTCCGGTTTGACGATCACGACGATCTCCCCCGATGCGGAAGGAGGTGTGAAATAATGAAAACAATCATGATGACAATGATATTCGCGCTGTCCCTGTTCGCCCAGGATGTGGTCGAATTGCGGCAACCGAACTCCAACAAAGTGGTGATCAAACTGATGTTCCGGAACGGCTCGATCGCCGATCCGAAAGGGAAAGAGGGACTGACGAACGCCACCGCCGGGTTGATCACGCAAGGCGGAACGAAAGAAATGACCTACAGCGAGATCCAGGATAAAATTTATCCCTGGGCCGCCGGGTACGGTTCGCAGGTGGACAAAGAAGTTTCCATTTTCACCTTTGTGGTCCATGTCGATTTTCTTGATCAGTTTTATCCGATTTTGAAAGGACTGATGCTCACCCCCGCGTTCGCGGAGAGCGATTTCCAGCGGGTGATGAAAAATCAACAGAACTACGTGGACCAGGTGATCCGTTCGTCGTCCGACGAAGAGTACAGCAAAAAAGCGCTTGAGGATCTCCTCTTCCGGGGGACAAATTATCAGCATATGGTGCAGGGAAAATCGGAAAGCGTCAAAGCGATTACGCTGGACGATATCAAAAAACATTATGCCGAAATGTTCACCCGGAACAATCTGACGATCGGTATCGCGGGAAAATATTCCGCCGATTTTCTGAAACAGCTGCGGAACGACCTCGCCGCTCTCCCCTCCGGAAAACCCGTTCTGCCGAAACCGGGTGCAGCCACCATGCCGTCCGGAATCGAAGTGGAGATCATCGCCAAGGAGGGGGCGTTCGGTTCAGCCATCTTCACCGGCACGCCGCTCTCCATCACCCGGTCCAACGATGATTTTGCGGCGCTGATGATCGCCAATTCCTATCTCGGCGAACACCGCAAATCGTACGGGCAATTGTATCAGAAGATCCGCGAAACACGATCGATGAATTACGGAGACTATTCGTACATCGAATGGTACAGCAACGGCGGCGCCTTCCAGCTTCCTCCCTCCGGAGTCCCGCGGAAGTCCAACTATCATTCCTTGTGGATCCGCCCCGTGCAGATCGCCAAGCAGCTGCAGCAGCAGTACAAAGAACTGTCGGACATCCCGATCGGTCACGCGCATTTTTCGCTCCGGCTTGCCGTACGGGAGATCGACCTGCTGCTGAAGAACGGAATGTCCAAAGAGGATTTTGAAGTGACCCGCACCTTCCTCCGCAGTTACATTAAGCTGTACGTCGCCACGCCGTCCGAACAGCTGGGGTATCTGATGGATTCAAAATATTACGGACGAAAGGACTACATCAAAGAATTGGACAACCTTCTCGCCAAGACAACCCTGGCTGACGTGAACAAAGCGATCAAAAAATATTGGCGGACCGATAAGATGTACGTTACCATCGTCACCGACCGCAGCGAGGCGGAACCGCTCGCAAAAAGTCTGAAAGAGAATCTCCCGTCGCCGATGTCGTACTCCAACGTCGTCAAAGCGGGGCTTCCCAAAGCGGTTCTTGATGAGGACGAAATCGTTTCCCGCTACACACTGAATGTGAAAAAGGTGACGATCGTCGATTCCAAAGACACCTTCCAATAAACACCGGGAAATATTGTTCTGTGAAAGGGCGGAAGGACATTCCGCCCTTTCGTTTTTCGACGGTAAAATAAGCGATTACCCGATTTGCCTGATATGATGCGTGAGGAGGTTGTCACGCCGCAAAACATCCCTTTGTGTTCCAGCGGTAAAAATTGTATTTTACATCGAACATTTTCTTTTTGAGGCCTCCATTTTGCAGCAGACACACCACACATTCCACGTTCCGGTGATGGGTATCGGATTTACCATCGATACGCCGGTGAAAGTGGCACATTACGGGATCTCCTCCGTTATTTCGCTGGTCGACGATATTTTGTGCGAAAAAATGCGGGAATTTTACAGCACCACACTCCAGCTCCCGTATTCCCCCATCACGGAAAAGAACAGCAACGATCACCGCGCCGAGCGGATCACTGCGTATCTCAACCTGGTGGACAAGATCGTACACGATAAATTCGCCGCACTCAAACAGTCCATTCATGAGACCGGCGAAGAAGTGCAGAAATACATCGACATGCTTCCGGATTTTTCGGAGGTGAAACGCCAGTTCAAAGAGCTGGTCGCCAACAATACCGTGAAAGCGGACCTCGCCGCATGGATCGACAAACATCTCCATCCGGGCAGCATCGACGTGAACATCATGACGAAGCTGGACAAGGAGAACTACCGCGGCGACGAAAAACTTCCGCACGAATTTAACGACGCCGTCGCGGCGCTGCGCGGGTACGCGAACAGCACCCTCCGCTCCTGCATCGTTTTTTCCGCCGGAATGAACCCGCGGCTGTACGGGTCGATCGAAAAGTATGAAGATTTTTATCCGACGGCCGACGGCGACATCAAAAAGAAGATCATCCTGAAGGTGAGCGACTACCGCTCGGCAATTATTCAGGGAAAATTCCTGGCGAAAAAAGGTTTATGGGTTTCGGAATACCGGATCGAATCCGGACTCAACTGCGGCGGTCATGCGTTCGCGACCGACGGATATCTGATGGGTCCGATTCTCGATGAATTTAAAAAGCACCGTCAGGAATTGATCGCCACAACGCATGAAATTGTTGTTGCCGCCTTAAAAGCGAAAAATCGTCCCTACCCTGCGGAGCCGCTCCCCATCCGGATCACGGCGCAAGGTGGTGTCGGCACGGCGGAAGAACATAATTTTTTGATCGAACATTACGGTTTGGATTGTGTCGGCTGGGGTTCCCCTTTCCTTCTCTGTCCGGAAGTGACGAATGTGGACGATCATACGCGCGGCCTGTTGTGCAACGCAAAGGAAGAAGACCTCTATCTCAGCAATATCTCCCCGCTCGGGGTTCCGTTCAACAGCTTACGCGGCAACACGAAGGATATCGAAAAACAGGAATTGATCGACAAGGGGCGGCCGGGAAGTTCCTGCCCGAAAAAATATATTCAACTCAATACGGACTTCGGGGAAAAGGCGATCTGCCGCGCATCGCGGCAATACCAGCATCTCCGGATCACGCAGCTCGAACAAAAAGGTTTGAGCCCGGAAGAAAAGAAAAAAGAATTCGATGCGATCGTGGACAAATCGTGCATTTGTGTCGGCCTCGGCACCTCCGCATTGATCGTGAATAATTTGAGCACGCGGGTGGAAGGGCCGGGCGTTTCGGTCTGTCCCGGACCGAACATCGCCTATTTTAACAAGGTTGTATCGTTAAAAACGATGACCGACCATATTTACGGCCGGACGTCGATTATCGACGAATCCACGCGTCCGAATTTGTTCGTGAAAGAACTGCATTTGTACGTGGATTACCTGCGCAACATGATCGCGGAAACGCCGCGACCGTTCAGCGAAAAACAGGTGAAATATTTCCAGCTCTTCCAGAAAAATATGGACGAGGGGATTGCCTATTATCGCGGATTGTACTCCGATTTCGAACAAAAACTCTCCCTCGTGAAGGAAGATCTCTTGGAAGAAATGGAAAAAATCCGGTCCGAAATCAACGAGCCGGCATTGGCTACCGCATAACGATCAATAGCAATAAGAGATACTCCGGCGCCGCGGTTTTTCCGCGGCGCCGTCGTTTTAATTCGTTGTCATCGTCGAATAATCGAGCTCTGTGCCCCACAGGCTGTGCGGAATCAAAAATACCAGCAGGGTGATGATGGATGCCACCAAGACGATCCGTTTCGGATTCTTTGAACGGCGGACAGCTGCGGCCGCCGTCAACCAGAGGAGGAAGGCGATCAGCGTTTTGTTATCGGTGATATCGTTGCCGAACGGAAATCCGGTCCACCACTCGTTAAAGGCGTACTTCAGCACGAGCGGACCGAGCACCATGCCGCCGGCGGTGATGCAAAGGAAGGTGAGATCGGTCAACCGTTTCAATTTCGGTTCGGCGAGAAACGTCTCCAGTCCCGTCCGCGTGGCAAGCAGCATGCCGGTGAACATCAATGTTATATGCAACAGCAGCACGAGGTCCGGCACCGCTCCGCGAAACCGGATGACGGTGGAGGCCTCAAACGTCTGTTTCCCGTCGGTGAGCGTTACGCGATATTGCAGTTTTCCGGCCGGCGGTTGGTGCGGAAGATCGGCGGTCAAGTTGCCGTTCGCAAACACCATCGGTATGTCGGTGAATGGATCGTTGGTCTTATATCTTTTCCAGGCAAGCCTTCCGGTAACGATGGAATCGTTGGTGGGAATCGACACCCGATGATCTTCCGGACCGCCATGGGCCCGCTCCAGCGTTACGGAGATCGCGTGTCCGTTCAACAAGGTGACAAAATGTTTTGCGTACGTCGGTCCGGTGAGCCGCTGATAAACGGCGGACATCAATGTGATCAACACCGCCAGTATCCAGATTTTGTACGAACGTTTCATAAAGGTATTTTCGACTGTGAGTAAAGGGTTGCTGTTGTCTCCCCAAAATTCATGCCGAACATTCCCACCCGGAATAAGGAAATATGCTCCGTTCCATTCTTATCTTCGATAGAAACGGCCGTTCGTTTTCACATTTGATAAAATACTCCGAATTCCGTTGAGGGGGTTTCGTCCCATTGTTGGTCGAATTTTTATTACATTTGTCGCAACGAAAGAAAGGAATGACGTGAAGGAGATCGTTTGGGGAATCGTCGGCTGCGGCGATGTCACGGAGGTCAAAAGCGGACCGGCATTTAATCGCATTGCGCGGAGCCGGTTGCAGGCGGTGATGCGGCGTACCGCGGTTAAAGCGGAGGAATATGCACGGCGCCACTCCGTACCGGTGTGGTATGACGATGCGGAGCGTCTTTTCAGCAACCCCTCCATCAATGCGGTCTATATTGCCACACCTCCCTCTTCCCATAAGGACTATGCCCTAGCGGCGCTTGCGCGAGGACTGTTCGTGTATCTGGAAAAACCGGCGGCGTTAAATGCCGTCGAGACCCGGGAAATTGCCGACAGCGTTCACCGCAACAACGGAAAATTAACGGTTGCTCATTACCGCCGGAAGCTTCCCTCCTTCGCTCATGTAAAATTTTTACTGGATCAACACGCGATCGGCGATATACGCACGGCCAGGATTACGGTATGGCAATCCCGGCGGCCGGCTGCGGCAACAACGGCCGGAAGCGCGTGGCGCACCGACCCCGCAATTTCGGGCGGCGGATACTTTCATGATCTCTCGCCGCATCAGCTCGACCTGATGCTGCATTTTTTCGGTACGCCCGGCCGTCTTTCCGGATTTTCCATGAATCAATCCCGCAGAGATGAGACACCCGATATGGTTACCGGAAGCGCCGTGTTCGGCCGTTCGATCCTTTTTTCCGGTTCATGGAATTTTAACATCGGCGAACAACCGTCGCGGGACGATTGTACAATCGTCGGCACACAAGGAAAGATATCGTTCCCTTTTTTCGGCAGTACGGTGACGGTGACGGACAGTTCGGGAACGGAAACGGTGTACCGTTTTGAAAATCCGGCACATGTGCAGCAGCCGATGATCGAAGCGGTTGTTCGGTATTTTTTGGGAGAGGGGGAAAATCCGTGCTCAATCGACGAGGCGCTGGCGGTGATGCAGATGATCGACGCATTTTCAGCGCCGATGTAACGCAATTATTTCAACGATCCCGTCACCACATTCCATGCCCGGATCTCCCACCGTTCCACCAGCCCATGGGCGACATACGGATCGCTGTGAACAAATCGTTCGATTACCGCAACATCCTCGACGCAAAACACCAGCAGTGCCGTGTCCGCCGGTTCTGAGAAAGCGCCTCCCAGCAGCAGTTCCTTCCGGCGGGAGTATTCTTCCGCCAGTGCAAGATGTTCACCCCGCAACGGCGTCCGCCGCTCAACGTAATCGGGAACGACATGATAGATCAACGCATAATATTTCATCGGCGTTCTTTCATCGCAGGACGATCATTTTGCGGAATTCGCTTTTTCCGTCGACACTGATCCCGTAAAAATAGGTGCCGGAGGCGAATGACGAAATATCCAGCCGCAGTTCGTATGTACCGGCCGTCTGAAACTGTTCTCGGGGGGTCGCGATCAATTTTCCGGAGGCATCATAGAGGCGGATCGTTACCAATCCCGCGTCCCGCAGCGAATACGTGATGACAGTGGAAGGATTGGCGGGGTTCGGATAATTCTGCCGAAGAGTAAACGACCGCACTGTTCCGTCGGTTGGCTCCGGTTGTTCCTCAACACCGGTGGAGAACTTCGGGAAGTACGGCTGGATCCAAGCACTTTTTCCCGCGGCATTGGTCACCACGGCGCGGACGTACAATTCGTTTCCCGTAAAAAGATAAGAGGCCGTCGGACCGTTCTGTGTTGAAAGCAACACGCCGTATTTGCCGTAAAATTTCGTCGTTTCACCGTTTGCGCTCTTGATGACGATCGCGCTGTCGGACATTCCCACCGTATCCACAACGATCCCATTGGATGCATACAAGCGACCCCGGCGAATCGCTTCGGTGATCGTATCGCGATGATTGGACGATGCATAGACCATGATCCACGCTTTACCGATATGAGACGGCTGATGTGCATCATCCGCAGCAACACCGTACAGTTGCCTGCCGGTGGATAAAACACTGTCCCAGAGCGAAAGATTATCATAACTCCCGGTTTGTCCCGTCGTGACGGCATTAAAAACTTCCACATGCGTCAACGTTGGCATGCTGTCGATCACCTGCCGGGCCGTGATCGGAATGGTGCTCCATCGGGGATGATTCAGAAAACAGACCGCGTTTTGGTTTTGAATGGCAGTGACCAGCGCATGATGGGTCAATCCCGCTCCGCTGATTCGGCTGGTCATTCGTAATCCGGTAAAATGCCCCCACCGTCCGTTGCCGGAAATTCCCGCTTCCGATCCGTTAATGACGGTGACTTGCGGCGTCGACAGCGGAGCGGCGTTCCACCATGCGCCGTGATCGGTGAACACAAGAAAATCGTATCCGAGGGATTGATATTGCGCGATGAACGATTCGGCGGTATACGACGGATTGGTGACATCACCGCTTTGCGGATAACAGTGAGTGTGCGTGTTCCCTTTAAAGTAGCGATTCTGTGCCTGCAGGAACGATGCGGCGAATATCATAAGGACAAACAGGAATGTTTGTCCGGCCGGAATGTGTATTCTCTTTTTCATGTGCTCTTGTGCAGCGCCTGTTCGATGTCCGCGATGACATCATCGATATGTTCCAATCCGACGGAAATGCGGATGAGTCCGGGAAGAATGCCGACCGCCGCGCGCTCGGCATCACTCAGCTTGGAATGGGTCGTCGATGCCGGATGCGTGGCGATGGAGCGGGAATCACCGAGATTCGCCGTATGGGAGAGCATTTGCAGCGCATTTAAAAATTTCCTTCCGCGTTCCAGTCCGCCTTTGACGACGAACGTCACGAGACCGCCGCCGCGTTTCATCTGCTTTTGCGCGAGATGATATTGCGGATGCGACGGCAGAAACGGGTATTTCACTTTTTCGATCTCCGGATGAGATTCCAAATGCGCCGACAATGCCGCCGCGTTGTCGCAATGCCGTTCCATCCGCACCGCGAGTGTTTCCAAACTTTTTGACAGAACCCAGGCATTAAACGGCGAGAGGGACGGTCCGCTGTGGCGTGCAAAAAACCGCACCTCCTTGATCAGCTCTTTTTTTCCCACGATCACTCCGCCGATCGTGCGCCCCTGGCCGTCAAGAAATTTCGTGCCGGAATGGATCACAATATCCGCCCCGAAGGAGACCGGCTGCTGCAGATACGGCGTGCAGAAACAGTTGTCCACATTCAACAGGATGTGATGCTTTTTGGCCAACGCGCCAAGCCATGCGAGATCGATAATGTCGAGGGCGGGATTGGAGGGTGTTTCCACGAAGATCATCTTCGTATTCTTTTGGATCAACGTTTCCCACGTTTCCGGCTTATCAATATCCGCATACGTGTGCGTAATTCCCCACTTCGGCAGGATCATCGTCAATATCTGATGTGTGGATCCGAACACCGAGCGGGAGACGAGCAGGTGATCACCCGACTTCAGCAGCGCCGCCATGCTCGTAAAAACGGCCGACATTCCGGACGCAGTGGCGATGCCGTCTTCCGCCCCTTCCAGCAGACACATTTTTTCGACGAATTCCGTGTTGTTCGGATTGGAAAATCGGGTATAAATATTTCCCGGGATTTCATCGGCGAAGAGCGCCCGCGCTTGTTCCGCATCGTCGAACACAAAGCTGGAGGTCATATACAGCGGAACGGAATGTTCGCGCAGCGGGCTTCGCGGCACCTGGGTGCGGACGGCGTTGGTTTCGAATTTTTTGGATTTGGCCATGATCGTTGAATTTTTTTACACTGTTCTTTTCATGTGAACAATCAAAAATGATTATCCTGCCATGTTAATATTGCGGAATATTCGGATCGATTTCCTCCGACCAGGCGAGGATTCCACCCTCCAGGTTGAAGAGATTGGTGAATCCGTGCTGGGCCTGCAGCACGGCGACGACCCGTCCGCTCCGCGATCCGCTGCGGCACATCATCACCACGTTTTTTTTCCTGTCGATCTTGGCAAGATTGCCGAGAATCTGGCCCATCGGAAGCAGTTCCCCGCCGATGTTGCAGAATTCATATTCATCCGCTTCGCGGACATCGATCAATTGGAAATCCTGTTTCTCTTCCTTCCACTTTTTCAGTTCGTGGACGGTGACCGTTCGTATGGCGTTGGGCATATAGTTCGAAATAATTTTTGTTCCGAGAAAGAGGCGACGCTCTCAGAAGAATATACTCATTTGTCCGTTTGTTTTCGATAAAATCTTTGCTACTTTCACCCATGCACGCGAATAAATCCAACACATTATTCATTGCCGTTGCCGGGAACATCGGCGCGGGTAAATCATCCCTCACACGCATGCTCGGGGAGCGATTCAACTGGAAGCCGTATTACGAATCGGTGGAAGACAATCCCTACCTCGCCGATTTTTACGGCGACATGAACCGCTGGTCCTTCCATCTGCAGATGTATTTCCTCGCCAACCGGTTCAAAAGCCACAAGGAGATTGTGGAATCGAGCAGATCGGTGATCCAGGACCGTTCGATCTATGAGGATGCGGAGATTTTCGCAAAAAATCTGCATTTAATCGGCAAAATGGACAAGAGGGATTATGAAAATTATGTGTCGTTGTTTCACGTGATGATGGAATACCTGAAACCGCCCGACCTGCTGATTTATCTCCGGTCAACGGTCGATACGCTCGTGTCGCAAATTAAAAAACGGGGGCGGGAGTATGAACAGAGCATACCGCGGGAGTATCTGGAGCAGCTGAACAGTCACTATGAGGAATGGATCGGGTATTACAAGATCGGTCCGCTGTTGATCGTGGAAAGCGACCCGCTCGACTTCGTCCATCGCCCGGAGGATTTTGAGTTCATCGTCAGCGAAGTGAAGAACGCCCTGCCACAGCTGCAGTTGTTCGAGACATAAAAAAAACGGCGAGCACTGCTCGCCGTTTGTGTTCCATTCCGCAATTTTTTTTCCGGTTTCCAAGCTCCACTTCGTACTGGTTCACAAGCTCCGCTTGTGAACCATGTCTTGCGAAACTCCGTTTCGCAATCTTAATTTCTCCAATCGGTCGTCACCGGAATCAACCCTTCTTCTCCTTCATAATTACTCGCACTGGAATATCTCCAATGTTTTGGCTGATCAACATAACCGCGTTTGACCGGATTGTTGTGAATGTATTCGATCTTTTGCAAAAACATCGCTTCCGAATGAATTTCTTGAGGGTGGCTCCCTTCCTGCCAAAATTGGTAAGTGCTATCCAATTTATACGGTGCCCTTAGGTTACGCAACTTTTTCAGCCATGCGGAATATCTGTATTGTTTCAAAAGGTCGATCACCGCTCTTGCGGTATATGATTTGAATTCTTTGATGATCTTCGGTAGTTCTTGATGCGACACGATGCAGTGAAGATGATGCTCCATAATGACATACGCATATAACACCACTTTTCGCTCTTTTTGAATGAACTCGAGAGATGATAATATTTGTTCCGCCACCATCCGATGTGTAAAGACGGGCAACCAGTCCACCGTTGTCATCGTCAGGAAATATGGCCGACTGGTGTCGTAAAATTTATATCGAGAACGACCCATCGATCTTTCGTGGATATCAGAAATGAGGAAAACTATCGTTTGCGGTAGTTACATTCAAGCGGGGGACATTGATCGGAAAGGTATTTTTATTGGTTGATTCGCTCTGGTGTGTTCTGCTATTGCACAAGTCCAGTAGTTTCGAAGCGGAGCTTCGTACTATACGCTCCCAACCGGAGGTTGGGAGCGAAGCACGCCCTGCCACAGCTGCAGTT
>CAZRWF010000068.1:11642-15053 GCA_964603685.1 uncultured Chitinophagaceae bacterium | reverse complement strand
TATTCTCTGCGCTCTCGGCGACCTCCGCGGTGAAAAACCATCACACACAAAGCCCTGAAGGGACAAGCGAGGAGTCGAAGAGTGACTCCAAAACAACGAAGGTGGCCGGCACATAATTTTTAGAAACCTTGACAAGGTTTGCGTCGAATATCTCTGCGCCTCCGCGTTGAAAAATATCCGTTATGCATCGTTACGGTATCTCAGGAACCCTATTCCTTATCGATGCTCCGTGTTCTCCGTGACCTCCGTGGTGAAAACCATAATAAAATAAGGCAATCCTTCCATTTCACCAGTTGAGAGAATATATTATTTTCACTATTATAGAAGTATCACTATTCACCTCACCATAGGAGCTGTTCGCATGCGCACAGTGCTATCGTTTTGCCTCACCTTTGTTTTGACGGTTGGTTCGCTTTTCGCCACCGTTCCACCGCAATCCAAACAACCGATTCCGGACCATATCAAAGAACAACTGCGCAAGATCCGCAGCGAGTACAACCAGGGATATTGGGCCGAAAAATTCCAGGCAAAATTTAAACAACGTGCTTTGGGAAAAATGACCAACACGGCCGCCGCTGTCGAAACGGTCAACGTCCCGATTCTTTTCGGAACGTATTCCAACAGTACCGCAAAACTGACGGTGCAGAAATTCCAGGAACTCCTCTTTGATGGTCCGAATCCGACCGGAACGATGACACAGTTCTACACTGAAAACTCCTATGGCCAATTGTATATGACCGGAAAATGCCTCGGCTGGTTCCCCACGCCGCGCACATTCGATTATTATGTGCACGACGGCGGGTCGCGCAATGCCGGACTCGTCTACGGCGGTCCGGACTTTACGATCGACCTGCTCGTGGAAGCGGATAAAACGGTCGACTTTTCAAAATATGTGACATATGTGGATGGCGAAGGAGCCCACGTACCGCAATTGGGCATCGTACATACCGGCGGCGATGCCGCATCGGGTGCGGACAATATCTGGTCGCATCGCTGGAACGTCCGCTGGAGACTCAACCAACGGAAGACGAACGCTACGGACACGGTGGTGAATCCTTCGAAAGTCACTTCCGCCGGCCGGTACATCACAAACGATACGTACAACGGATTGCCGGTGATTTTTGACGGCGATTATGCGATTCAGCCGGAGCTTTCGGGTAACAGCAACACCGGCAACAATCCGAAACCGATCGGCGTTTTCGCGCATGAGTTCGGACATATCTTCGGGCTTCCCGATCTCTACGATACGGATGGCGGTTCCGAAGGTCTCGGCAACTGGTGTCTGATGGCGGGAGGTTCGTACGGCGGCAACGGCGCCAACGAAGCGGTTCCTTCGCACATGAGCGCCTGGTGCAAAGAACAACTCGGCTGGACCACACCGCACGTGCTCACCACCTATCAGCCGAACTATAAATTCCGCTATGCGGAAAAATATCCCGACGTCGTAAGAATCAACGTCCGCGGACAAAACGGCGGACAATACTTTTTGATCGAAAACAGACAGAAGTACGGATTTGATAAGGACCTGCTCAACTCAGGACTGTTGATTTTCCACGTAGATCCTTCCCGCAGTAACAACACCAACGGCGACCGGTACCGCGTCGATCTCGAACAAGCGGATGCGTTGCGGAATTTGAACCTCGGCAACAACCGCGGCGATGCCGGCGATCCGTATCCCGGAACGGCAAACAACAGAACGTTTGACGGATTTTCACTGCCGAACAGCAACGATTATGCCGGACTCGGATCGTATGCCGCAGTGCGGAAAATTTCCAATTCGGACACGGTGATGTACGCGGAACTCGATGCCGGCACCCGTCCGTACGTGGAGATTCTCGGCGTGTCGCTCGCCGAAGGGACGGTGAGCAATTCCAACGGACGGGTCGATCCGGGCGAAACCGGAAAGATCAAACTGAAAATGCAGAACATCTATCCGGTAAACGCATCGAATGCGCAAGTGCGCGTATCGACCACCGCATCCGGAGTGACAATTGATACGGCGGCGGCGGTCTTTTCGTTGAACGGCCTCGGAACGGTGGACAGCGTGTTCAGCGTGAATGTCACTGCCTCCGGATCGACCGACGCGCGGATTATTCCGGTGAAGGTGAAGGTGACCACGGCCGATGCGGAATTCCAAAAAGATTTCGAAACGATGCTCGGATATCCGGCCACCGTGCTGGTGGATCTGGACACCGTCGCGTCGGAGAATATCGGCGCGGTGTACCGCAAAATTTTCGAAAATTCCGGAAAACATTTTGAATTGATCGGCACCCGGGCCAACACGCTCCATCTGATGCAGATGTCGCAGCGGGGAAGAATCGTTCTTTTCTCCGGCCGGAAGAAATATAATGTCATTCCCGACACGCTCGCGCAGCAGCTGCTCAACTTTGTCGCCGGCGGCGGAAAAGTGTTGATGTCCGGACAGAATATCTTGGAAGATATGGTGCAGCGGAACAGTCCGCACCGCAGCCAACTGCTTCGCGCATCGTTCACCAAAAACGTTGCGTTCGGTAAAGTGCCGATCGGTATTGCCACCGATCATCTCGGTGCGGGAATCCCGAAATTAAGCCTGGCGGGGGGCGACGCCGTTCCGAACCAAAATTCTCCCGATGAAATGGTGGTCGATTCCACCTCCGCGCATGCGATGTTCCGTTGGAACACCACCAGCGGTGTAAACCATGCCGGTCTCTGGTGGAACAATCAGACAAACGGGAAGGTGGTCTTCTGGTCGTTCGGACTGGAAGGAGCAAACGACAGTGCCGTCGGCGTGACCTATAAATCCAACGCGATCAAAGCGGTTTTTAACTGGTTCGACGGCATCACTTCCACGCCGGAGATCGCCGCGCGCGTTCCGGCAACCATGAAATTGTACGGCAATTATCCGAATCCATTTAATCCGGTCACGCAGATCCGGTTCTCGGTTCCGGCGGATCAGCGGGTAACGTTGACCGTGCACGATATTCTCGGCCGCGTTGTCGGTACGCTGGTGGACGGCGAAACGGCGGCGGGAGAATACAGCGTTCCGTTTACGGCCGCGTCCCTGAGCAGCGGCATCTATTTTTATACGCTGCGCTCCGGAAATTTTGTGGAAACCAAAAAAATGATGGTGCTGAAATAAACAATGAATGCCGAGGATTTTTTACCGGAATTGGAACAGCTGGCGGGCGAAATGGGGCTCCGGGTGCGGTATGAAAAAGGGGATTTCGACGGCGGATATTGCATCCTGAAGGAGCAGCAGATCATCGTGGTGAACAAAAAACTCCATCCCACCCGGAAAGCGGGCGTGATCGCTCTGGCGCTGGGGGAGATGGGGGTGGAGAACTACTTCGTGAAACCGAATGTCCGCATGTTCATCGAAGACGAGATGGTCCGGGCACGGTAAGTTTTTAATTCACCACGGAGCACACGGAG
>CAZRWF010000068.1:0-11542 GCA_964603685.1 uncultured Chitinophagaceae bacterium | reverse complement strand
CAGACGCTGGCGGACATCCAGCACGAACTGACCGGACGGTATCCCGAAGCGAATCTCACGTTTTTTCAATCGAACCACGAAGGGGCGATCATCGACGCCCTGCAATCCACTGTCGGCAAGGAATTTCACGGCGTGGTGATCAACGGCGGCGCCTTCACCCACTATTCGTACGCCATCCGGGATACGATTGCCATGCTGATGATCCCGGTCGTGGAGGTCCACATTTCGAACATCCATCTCCGCGAAGATTTCCGGAGGACTTCCGTCACCGCCCCTGTGTGCGTGGCGCAGCTTTCCGGATTCGGCGCGAACGGATATTCGCTGGCAGTGGAAATGCTCCTCTATCATAAAAGTTCTCTGCCCCGTCCCGCGGACACCGTTGCTTCGTAGATCTGAATTGTTCACGCAAAGCCGCAAAGTTCCGACTATTTACAAAACTTTCAGTGCTCAATGATCAAAGCGATCGTTTTCGATCTCGATAATACGCTCGTCGATTTTATGGCGATGAAACGACAGGCGATCGGCGCGGCGATCAACGCGATGATCGATGCCGGATTAAAACTGACGCGGGAGGAGATCCAGCAGCGGATCGACAAGATTTACCTCGAAAAAGGGATGGAATTCCAGAATGTGTTCGATCAATTGTTGTACGACGAATTCCAAAAAGTCGATTACAAGATTCTTTCATCCGGAGTGATCGCCTACCGGCAGGCGCGCGAAGCGGCCCTTTCGCCCTATCCGCATGTTTATACGACGCTCGTGACGCTGCTGAAGATGGGACTCAAACTCGGCGTCGTCTCCGATGCACCGGCGAAAGAGGCGTGGCTCCGGCTGACGTATCTGAACCTCCACCATATCTTCGACCACATCGTTACGTTCGAAGATACGGGAAAACGGAAGCCCGATCCTGCGCCGTTTGATAAGATCCTTTCTTTGCTCGACGTATCGCCGCAGGATGCGCTGATGGTCGGCGACTGGGCGGAGCGGGACATGGTCGGCGCGAAACAGGTAGGCATGAAGACCGTTTTCGCCCGGTACGGCGATACGTTCGGCACGAAAGAGACCAATGCCGATTATGAAGTGAATGATGTGGCGGAATTGATCGGGATTGTGAAAAGAGAGAATCAATAAGCAAATGGTGTCAACATATTCCGTGAAGGAATATCTGCAATGTTCAATCCACGGGGAATATATCCGGAAGAATCATTGTTCCGACGGTATTGTATGAACAATCAATTGCTCGGAATAATTCTTTTCGGTCTCTTTTTCTTCTCGTGCAGTTCAAACGATCCGGTGATTCCCGCAAATGAGGATCCTGCAGATCCCTTTGTCCAATGGCCCTCTCTGTCTCCGTCTCCCTGGCCGATGTATGCACACGATCCTCAGTTAACCGGAAGAAGTCACTTATCGGGACCTACCGAAGGTGCAATTGAGTGGAAGTATGAGACCGGATTCGGTAACAACAATCCTCCTGTGATTGATGAAGCAGGGAACATATATTTCGGTTCGGATGACGGCACGTTTTATTCCTTAGGAAAAGAAGGAACTCTTCGTTGGAAATATGTCGTAACCGGAGGTATAATTTCTGCATTGATCAGTTCCGCCGGAAAAGTATTTGTGGCCGCAGGTGGTTATGCATCACCAAAATTATACGCTTTCACGACCTCGGGGACGAAAGAGTGGGATATTCCTCTTCCCGCAAAACCTTCCCGTTCCGGGTTGACGATCTCAAAGGACGGAAGCAAACTTTTCGTCAGTTTTTTGGAGGACTCCGTCGCCGTCCTTGCGGTGAATGTCAAAGGATATGAGGAATGGAGATATGTAACGACGGGTAAACATGCTGTCCAGGGAATTGCTCAATCACCCGATGGAACAAAACTATATTTTCAAGTGTGGAAAGAAGGATTGTACTGTATTGATACTTCCGGTTCGTTTTTGTGGAAAAATTCTTCCACAGAAACTGACGCCTATTTTTCGTTACCCGTCGTTTCATCATCGGGTGATATCTTTGTTCTGGTAAGCAGAACTGGACTTCATTGCATATCATCCGACGGAACTGTGCGCTGGGTATATCCACATCAATTTTCCAAGGGAAATAATCTTGCCATCGGCAACAATGCCGTCATTTATGCGATCATGACGGATACGCTGGTGAGTGAACATCTGTTTGCAATTTCCACAACGGGGAATTTTCTGTGGAAAACCAATATTGGCCGGAGTAACTTTGCTGATCCGATCGTTGACAAGAATAATACGGTGTATGTTTCTGTACCTCCTCAAAGAAATCCACCGAGTGGAGGGACGGCAAATGATTCTTGTAATTTGTTTGCAGTGAAAGAAAATGGTGAAATTATCAACCGATTAACGATGAGGAGTTCTACGGGGAAAATCCACGTGATTGAGATGAAACCGGCCATCGGATTTAATCAACGTATGTTTGTCGGAACGCGAGGAGAGGGAATGAACGGAGAAATGGTATCCCTGAAATAAAATCATTTCATCATTACAAAACCCACTTATCCCGCTTCATTATCTCAGCGCGGGGTTTTTGTTTGTCATCGTTGAATCGGTGAATTATCACTACAATCCCACCTCGGCGGTCAATCCCACGCGCGACCGCCGTCCCATATGAAATCCCCCCGGATCGCTGAGTTCGCCCCCGACGCGTCCGGACGCATCCATCCATTTCACATTTTTTTTATCCAGCAGGTTCCGGATATCGGCGTAGACCGTCACATCGGTGGAACGTCCGAAATCGATCGCAAATGTTTTTGAAAATTTCACATCCACATTGTAAAATCCCGCCATCCGTTCGTTGTTCGGTACGAACACCTGATTCGGATTCTGCGGCGTAAAACCGTCGCGCGACGGGTAATAGGTGTACGGCCGACCGGTGAAGGTGTGGATGAACGAATTCGCCTCGACGCCGAACGGCAGTTGGAAGATCGCGTTGATTTTCAGCGTGTGGCGCTGGTCCCAGCTTAAAAAGAACGGCGTGGCGATCGGCACAAATCCCCATTGCCGGTAGTTCAATCCCTGGTTCGCATTTTCGCTTAATCCTTTCGCCTCCATGAACGTGTAGGATACGCTGCCGGTCAGCCATCCTCCTTGGTTGCGGGAGAGGACGAGCTCCACGCCGCTCGCTTCGGCGTACGGGTTGTTCACGTATTCCGCGAAGCCATAATCGCCTCCCACTTTGCTGTCGCTCGCCACGAATGTTTTCGAGTCGATCAGATTCGCACTTTCTTTTTTAAAGTACGTGCCGGAGACTACGACGTTTTCCCGCACCACCTGTTTAAAACTGATCTCCCACGCCTTCGTCCGCTCCGGTTCGAGATTCGGATTGCCGAGCAGCGCGCTCGCGCCGCGGTTCGCCGTGACGACGTCGAGACCGGAAAAGAGATAGGTGAAAAGCGGGAACTGGAAGTAATATCCGTAATTGACGTAAATGAATCCCTGCTCGCTGTAGGGAAGCGAAATGCCGAAGCGAGGACTGAACTGATGTTTGATCTTCGACGGCACCATCCGGTTCAGGCGCAGCTTGTATTCGTTTGGGCGGACGGGGACGAATTCATACGCCGGCCGTTTTGCGGTCGGATTCAGGAAGTCGTACCGGAAACCGAGCGAGATGGTGGCGTGGTCGACCGAATATTTTCCCTGCATGTAGGCGGAACCCGATTTCGGGAAATACCGGTATTTGGTGCTGTAGTTCAGCGGCGTTTCAAAAAGCAACGGCTTGCCGAAATATGTTTTCTGCGGCTCCAGCTTTTGCAGATCGGTCTCGACGTGATAAAAATTGATCTCGCCGCCGGTTTTGAGCATCGTACTTTTTACGACCTGCGTGGTGAAATCCCCTTTGGCGGTGTGGATTCGCTGCGTGGTGTTTGCCCACAATTGCCGCTCGCCGGAAAGGATATATTGCAAAAACAGATCGTATTCGTACACCTTGCCGGGATCGAACAGCGGTTTGTGTTCGCCGCCGATGCGTGAATTATTGTAATACGAACTGAGGCGGACGTCGTAAAAGGTGTTCTCGGAGAGCGTATGCGTGAAGATGGTCGACACGCGGTACACCGTCCGCCGCTGCTGCGGCAGTCCGCCGAGATTAAACCGCCAGCTGAACTCATAGTCCTGGAATTCTTTGAACGAATAGAGCATCTGCGCGCTCAGTTTCATTTCCGGCGTGAAGAGCACATCCACTTTCCCGAGTCCGCTCAGGGTGGAGGCGACCGGCAGCGGGAAGAATTTTTCCAGATCCAGCCACCACCGGGTGCCGGTTTGATTGTAGTTGGCGGAGAGGAAATAGAAGACGTTGTTCTCCACAATCGGTCCGCTCGCCGCGAGTTCCAGTTCGGATTCGTGGTTGTGCTCCGTGCCGCCGAACCAATCGTCCTTCAGCAGCCGCACCATCAATTCCGTGTCGTTCGATCCCGATTTCGTCACGACGTTAACGATGCCCGACTGTGCGTTGCCGTATTCCGCTTCGAATCCTCCGGTTTGGAACGTTAATTCCACGACCGAACTATTCGGCAGATCGGCGCCGAGTCCCCCTTCAAGCACATCCTGCGCCGGAAGCCCGTCGACCAGATAAAGTACTTCGGACGTTTTGCCTCCCCGCACGTTTCCTTCCAGCGTCGTTCCCGGTTTGAACGAAAGCACATCCTGGAACGACGTGACCGGCAGCATCTGGAACTCCTGCGCCGTGACGGTGTGCATCGTGCCGATGATATCCGATTGGATGAGCGGGCGTTCCGCTTTCACGATGATCTCGCCGAGTTCCACGGTGGAGGGGATCAGCGACACGTCGAGTTTGGTTTTCAGGTTCGTGTGGATCTCCACGTTCTCGTACACCACGCTCCGGTACCCGAGCATCTGCACCCGCACCGTGTACTTCCCGACCGGAACATTATACATCGTAAATCTCCCGTCCGGATCCGAAACGCGTCCCTGCTTGAGCTGGACGATGATGATTGATGCGCCGGGAATCGCCTGGCCGTTCTCTTTGTCCTTAATGATCCCTTCGAGAATGCCGTTGGTGGCGGCGGCGGTATTCGAGAGAACGATGATCAATACGAAAGAGAGGAATAGAGTTTTCATGATCCCCAACATTGGTCAAAATGGAATAATGATAATCCCTTGAAGTTTTACGGGGAACGACTGTTCCGCCGTCACCGCCGGGAAACGTTCCGACAATTGCATCGTCATGCGAATGCCGACGCGGACCGGTGCGTACATAATCTCATAACAGGATCTTCCCGACTGGGACACGATCACGCGGGATATTTCATCCGCAAATTTGTGCAGGTATGGTCCTTGCGACAGCCGAAAATTGATCTTGCAAGTGACGAACATTTCCTGGCCCGGGTTCAACACAATGGTATTGGTGGCGGGATTGTAGGCGGAGGTTCCAACGATGTTCGTTGCGGTGAGTTCATGAACCGATTGGAACGCGGGATTCGCTTCCGGCCACAACGAAATTGATCCCCCGATTGTTGCATTCATCTGTATGGTCTCTTCGTAAATGTTTTTCACCGTGAAGGCGACGGAAAAGGGGACCGTCGGTTCAGCGAAATATATATTGTAATTTGCCGTAAAATATTCGTCCGCAAAACTTGCGGTAAACTTCACGGTATGGGTGTCCGCACTGACAAACGATGCTTCAAACACTTTCTCCGGCGGCCGGTATTCGGGCAACAGATCATCGCACCCTGCAAGGAAGATCGGAACGGTCGACAATGCAATAAGTCCCAATGCTGGCCATCGTATCATCATTGACCATTACGGTTTTGTTACGTGGATCACTCCGCGCACCGCTGTCGGGATTTTTGTTTCCGTGATTGCCGCTGTTGCATTTTTAAAGAGCGAGATCGTCAACCGAGCAGACAGTATTCCGGGGGAATGGATCACATACCACGACCGTCCGGTAAGGATTTGCTGCCCGCTTACCCCCATCGTCTGATGCAGCCACATGCCGGAATCGAACCGGTAGTTCCATTTCACCGAAAAGAAGGTTTTGTCTCCGGGATTCATGACGATGGTATTGGTCGACGCGTTGTATGTCGGTCCGGTGATGATCTGTCCGAGAGTCACCGGGATGGTCGCCTTCATCTCCGGATGGAGGCTGTTCCACACCTCCAACTTTCCTTCGATCGACGCCGTTCCTTCCATCGTCTCTTCGTATGTGTTTTCTACCGCACAGATGAACTGAAAATTCGGCGTATACTGATTGTAACTGATCATCGGCCCTTCGGGTGTCACATCCTTTTCATCCGTTTCATAGTATTGGATCAGCGTCGAATCGGCACGGACGAATGTTGCGGCAAAGATATTCTTCGGCTCCACGTAGACCGGAAGCGGATCTTCGCAGCCGGCCGAACTGACAATGATGAAAATGATCGACAAGAATGCACGCAGCCACGTATTAAAGCATTGCCGCGATTGTATGTTGTTATTATTGATCATTGGGAGGTGGAGCGGGGGGACCCGGTTCATACGAATGAATGGTCCCCCGTAATTGAACGGTGAGAGTGGACTCCGCAATGATGACCGGCGTTTTGTCGATTAACGAAACAAAAAAGCGGAGCGTCACCGGTTGCGGTTCAAAATGTTGATACGAATAGATTGCAGAGCCGCGCGCTTGAAAAACATATCGATCCGTTGCGGACGCCAGTTGATGCAGCCACTTTCCGTTGTCAAAATCGAACCGCCATGGAATGGAGTAGACGATATTGCCTCCCGGCTCCAGGGTGACGATCCTTGTCGCTATGGAATATCTGGGAGTCGCCATAACATGGGAGTTGGTGACCGGGATGCTTTTTTTGACCGTCGGATGGGACGGAAGCCACACTTCCAACAAGCCATTCGTGGATAATTGTCCCTGAACGGTCTCCTCATAGACATTTTTCACGGAAAAAAGGAACTGATACTCCGGTGTGAAGCGGAACGGACCGTATCCGGAATAACTGACCTTCGGACGTCCCGGCAGCGTAATATCATCGTAGGCCTCATAATATTCGATCATAAACGTGTCGGCGGAATAAAACGAATTTTCCAGGACTTTGTCCGGCGGTGCATACGCCGGAAGCGGATCGTCGCAGCCGACGAAACAGATCAACAGCGCAGTCGCCGAATATCCGACTGCTAATAATTTGTGATGTGTCGCCGTGGAGTGCATGTCTCTTCGCCGTGAATCGGTCTTTCGCAACGGTGCGATGCGTTAATGATCGGAATCCGGTGTATGGAGTAATGTACGATAATGCGCACCTGTATTCAATACGGATTCGTCCGGCGAAAAATTTGGAATTGCTAATCATTTTCTCGCGCTCTATATTGAGGGTGTGAATATTTGGAAAGTACCGGTTCCCGTGAACACTCCTCGGAAAGCCCCTGTAGGCCTTTTTTTTATTTCCCTTCTGTTTTTCAGCTGTCAGGTGGACGATCTGCTGGTTCCCGAAACTCCGGTCGTGCAGATCATCACGCCGACCGGCAGCTCCCCCGTTTTGGACACGACGACCATCCTCATCGAAGCGTCAGACGACCGCGGGATTGCCCGCGTTGTTCTGTATATCAACGGCGTCATTCCGCCGGGAGGAGTGCTGTTGTATGAACCGTACAAATATTCATGGGTGACATCCTCTTTGCCGGACAGCAGTGTCCATGAGATCTATGCACGGGCGTACGATACGGACAGCAACAGTACGAATTCTCAAAAAGTGACCGTGTTGACCAACCGGTTCGCGCCGACCAATCTCTTCGGCGAAATGATCGCCGATACGGCCGCGCTCCTCACCTGGAACGATGTTTCGTCCATCGAAACGGGATTTCAAGTGTTGCTGAACATCAACGACACCAGTTACAGTGTCATCCGGGACCTTCCGGCGAATTCCATCACGACAGTGATCCCCGGCATCTATCGGAATCAGGACCGGTACACCTACGAAGTACGCGCCGTGCTCGGTGAAAAAAAGAGCCGGCCGTCGAATAAACAGACGATCTATCCGTTCCTGGCCGCACCGAGCGGATTGACGATCAAAGCGGTCACGGAATCCTCCATCGAACTGGAATGGTTGTTGAATCAACGCAACCAATACGAAGAATACCTTGAGATTGAAGAACGGATCGGCACCGGAAATTTCCTGCTGAAAAAAACGGTCGGTCGGGGGGTAAAATCCGCCACGGTGAACGGAAGTTATAAGAGCGGCATTCCGCACCAATACCGTGTTCGCGCGGTCGGAAAATACAACATCAGCACCTATTCCAATACGGCGACCACCTTGATTCCTTTCCCCGTTCCGACCGGCTTTTCGTTGAGTGAGGGATCATCCGGCGGTGTTCGGCTCGATTGGAAGGACAACAGCACGTTCGAGAAAGGATTTTCGGTGGAACGGTCGATATACGTCGATCAGGTTTTTTCCGAAATCCACAAGACCGGACCGAACGACACGACGTGGACCGACCTTTCGGTCGACTCTTCGAAAATTTACTCCTACCGGATCCGCGCGGTCACCGATTCCAATGCCAGTATCTATACCGGTACGGTGAGTGCGGCTCGGTATGCCCATGTGACCAAACACGATGAGTATTCAATCCATTCGGGAGCAGTCAACGCGTTGATCTTTCTTCCGAACAGCACCACGCTCGTGAGCGGAGGAAAAGACGGTGCGATCCGCTACCGCGATGCGGAGAACAAATCGACGATTCGGTCGGTGGACGGACTTTCTTCCGGGATCTTTTCATTGGCCGTCGTCTCCTCCGGCGCGAGCATCGCCTCGGCCGGCGGCGATAAGTCGATCAAATTATGGAATAGCTCCACCGGGATGTTTCAGCAGACCTTCTCCGGTCACAACGACACCGTCCGGTCGCTTCATGCGAACAATGACGGTTCGCTGCTGGTCAGCGCAGGGGACGATTCCACCGTAAAGATCTGGAATGTGGCCGGCGGAACGGTGCAGCGGAACATTACCGGACATACCGGCGCTGTGTCGGCGGTCCGTTTCCGTCCGAACGGGACATCCGTCGCCAGCGTTTCCAACGACAGTACGATCCGTTCATGGTCGGTGTCAACAGGAAACGAAGAATGGAAAGTTTTCGATGTCACGCAGTTGTCCGCCGCGACATACAATAAGGATGGATCGGTCCTTGCCGCCGGACGGAGCGGCAATTCGCACAATCCATTGGTATTTCTTGATGCGTCGTCCGGCGCGATGCAATCGCAGCAATCGTGGTTCGGATTCGACGTTCGTGCGTTGTGCTATTCCCCGGACGGGAACGACCTCGCGGCCGGATACGGAACCTCCAACATCATTCTCTGGCATACGTTTATCCCCTTTGAAAAATTCACCGAGTTGACCGCTCATTCCGGCAGAGTGACATCGTTGGCGTATCACACGAACGGGAGTTATTTTGCCTCCGGAGCGACCGACGGGAAAATTGTGGTGTGGAAGATCGGACGCCGTTGGAAACAGCTCTAGCGATGTACCATCGGTGAAGGGCGAATAATTGTCGTTGCGGTGATCTATCCATGCACCGATCGACGGAGCAGAACTGATGAAGACGGATGCGACACATCGGTCCAGCCGTGCGGAAATTGTGACTTCTGCCCGGCGAATCACGGCCGGGCTTTTCATCGGCGTGATTCCCGTATTGTTGTGGAGCTGTGAAGTGGAAGAGATATTGGTCCCGACCAATCCGGTCGTGTGGATTATCGGTCCGGAAAGCGGCTCGTCGGTGATCGATTCCACGGTGATCACGGTGGATGCCACCGACGATTTCGGCATCGCCCGGATCGAATTGTATATCAACGACGTTATTCCCCCCGGCGGTATCCTTCAATATTACCCTTTTTTCTATTCGTGGAATACATCGCTCATACCCGACAGTACCGTCCATACGATTTATGCGAAAGCATTCGACACCGACAGCAATACCGCCGTTTCACGGCCGATCGTACTCACCACGTATCGTTTGAGGCCGTCGGGGTTGATAGCACGATTATCGGCCGATACACTGGCGCTGTTGTCGTGGGATGATTTTTCCTCGATTGAAACCGGCTATGAAGTGTTGACGATTATCGACGACACGGCGTCACTTCCTCTGCAGGTCTTTCCGGAAAATACCGTTTCGGCCGCCATTCCCGGTGAATACCGCAATCCCCATCAATATACTTTCATCGTCCGGGCAAAGCGGGGAAACGACAAGAGCCGATATTCGAATTCACAAACCGTATATCCGCTGCTTTCTCCTCCGAGCGGACTTTCCATTGTGTCGACCAGTCCGACCGAGATCCGCCTGCGATGGAATCTCAGTTCACAAAACAGATTTGAACGACGCTTCGAAATTGAAGAGCGGATTGGTTCCGGTCCCTATGTTGTCGTCGACTCCGTGCCGCCCGGCGCTACGCAAGCGACGATCACGAACGTTTTTTCGGCGGGAACGCGTTATGAATATCGTGTCCGTGCGGTGAGCCGTTATAATGTCAGCGCATATTCGAACACGGCGGCGACGGTCATTCCTCTGTCGGTGCCGACCAACATCCGGATATCGCATGCCGGTGCGAATGCCGTCCGCATTCAATGGAACGACAACAGCCTGTTCGAGACCGGATATTCCGTTCAGCGCAAAACATATTTTGAATTCGATTTTTCAGAGGTGCACCGGACGGCGGCAAATGAAACGACCTGGACGGATGTTGCCGCGGATCAAAATCATGTCTATTCGTATCGGGTGAGTGCGGTGGTCGATTCTTCGCTCATCAGTCACGGAGCGTCGGTCCGAGCGATGTACGTGCCGACATTCGAAAGAACACAAACACTCACCTGCCACGCCGGTGCGGTTTACGGAACCGATTTTCTCAATGACGGAACGACGCTAATCAGCGGCGGCGCGGATGGAACGGTGCGATGGTGGAACGTCCAATCGGGCGCATCCGTGCGATCCGTCAACGCCGAAACGTCGGGCATCTTCAGTCTGACGGCGATCGAAGGCCGGTCGCGCGTTGCGGCAGGAACGGGGGACGGAAAGATCTTTCTGTTCGGCGGGAGCACCGGTACGTTGCAGTCGACGCTGTCGGGACATTCCGGCGCCGTGCTGTCCATGGATGAACGGAATGAAGGGAAATTGTTTGTGAGTGCTTCTGCCGACTCTACGATCCGTCTTTGGTCGATTCATACGGGAACATCATTCGGGCGGATCGACAGCATTCCGGGAAAAGTGACGATCATACGATTTCATCCGCACCGATCGGAGTTCATTGCGGGATCGACCGACCGATCGCTCCGGTATTGGAATGCGGAAAGCAGAGAGTTGATCTGGTCGAAATTGTTACAGAACACTCCGCGGGCAGCCGATTTTTCGCCGGACGGTTCGACTCTGGCGGCCGGTATCGACGGGCGAAACGCCAACCCGCTGATATTCTATGAATCTGCGTCGGGTGCGTATCTGTTCCAATATTCCTGGACCGGATTGGAATTACAATCGATGTCGTACGCACCGGACGGGAAAATTCTTGCCGCCGGATATGTAGAGCCGAATATCTTGTTGTGGC
>CAZRWF010000067.1:0-15078 GCA_964603685.1 uncultured Chitinophagaceae bacterium | reverse complement strand
TACAATTTGTCGTCACCGCGGCCGATTCCGACTACATCCGGCTCAATCCGGTTCCACAAACAGTTCTTTTAAAAACCAAGATCACCCTCACGCTTGCCGGACTGCATCTCCCGTATTATCGTGAAATCCCCCTCCAAACCACCGACCTCATCCGTCCGGTGTTGATTCCCTCCGCCATCCGCTCGGAGATCGTCTTCCCGATTCCTGCGTCTCAGTACGGTGAACGGCGACTGGAGTTCGTGAAACGGTTTCTTCGATTCACCGGATCGACTGTTCGAGCGGACAACAATGTTTTGGAATACCGGACGAATATCGACTTTGAAAAGGAATAAAATTTTCCGGAGATCTACGCATTCACCGATTTTTCATCACCGCGTGATACTTTTGTGATGTTCCGTTCGCATCTTCGTGAAAGGAAGGAGAACACATGACTTTTCCCGTCTCACAGAAACGAGTGATCCGCTGCATCACGATATTGTTTGCTTTGGTGATTCTGACGGCCGGAACATCGGCGGCGCAGGATTATCGGACACTCTCGGTCACGTCGCTCGACGGCGAAGAGATCGCGCTGACGGAATTATTGAAGACCGGTCCGGTGCTGGTGAACTTCTGGGCACTCTGGTGTGAACCGTGCAAGATCGAATTAAAACATTTCCAGTCTCTCTACGACCGCTACAAAGAACGGGGATTCACCATCCTTGCCGTGAATCAAGATAATCCGCGATCGACGGCGAAGGTCTCTTCGTATATCGCCTCGCACGGATTTTCGTTTCCGGTCGCTGCCGACCCGGAAGGGGAAACGGCACAGCAATGGAATGTGCAGAGCATTCCGCTGAGCCTGTTGTTCGATACCAACGGCACCGTTGTCTACAAAGCGCTCGGATACAAACCCGGGGACGAACAAAAAATCGAAGAAGCCCTGCAACGATTGTTGGCGACGCATGAGCAGAAATAGTTTTTTTGCGGCCGCGTTGTTGCTGATGCTGATCGACAACGCCGATGCACAAAATGTTGTTCCTTCCGTATCGAACACATTACGGTACGGCTCCGGAGAGCGGGGTTTCGGAACGCTCGCCGCACCGTTTTCTTACTTTGAAAATTGGACCGATGTCCGTCTGCAATTTCCTCCGCAGCTTTCGATCGGCTTCCGTTTGCTGGCAGATGCACCGCCGGAGATTGGCGACCGTTTTCGCGGTCTCCATCGCCGGTTTGTGGAATTCCGTCACGACGGCATTTCGATTCGCGCGGGAAATTTTAACGAGCTGTTCGGCCGGGGATTGGCGATGCATTTGTTCGAAAACCGGGGGCTCGCGTATGATTCATGGATGGACGGCGTGAAGGGGGAATATTCCTCTTCGATCGTCTCCGCCACGATCCTCGGCGGCACATTGCGGTTCCGCGATTCGGTCACCGTCGCCCGGTACGAAGAATATGACGTGCGGGCCGCCAACATCGAACTCCGTCCGGCAAAACGGTTCACCGTGGGATTGAGTTTTGTGGAGGCGAAAGGGGAGATCCCGCACACCGTCGGACGATCATCCATTGCGGCGGAAATTCCCGAGATCTATGCGTCGTTTATTGCCGGACCGGTCCGCGGATTTTTGGGTTATGCGCATAAATGGACCGATGTCCGGACGAGCACAGTTTCACACCGCGGTGATGCGGTCACGGCATCGATAGCGTACGCCCGAACGGGATTCGGTCTGACGGCGGAATACAAAGATTACCGGTTCGATATCGTTGATCCGATCGAGCGTCCCGGTGCGGGCGAACGGGCAACACGAATGCTGCCGTTTCAAAACGGTCCGATCGTTCAAAAAGAGCATAACTACACGTTGTTGACAAGGGCGTTGCATCAAGTCGATTTTAATGACGAGGTCGGATTTCAAATCGACGGATTTATTTCCGTGGCGGAGGGAACGATGGTAAACTTCAACGGCAGTGTCGCCAGCCGACATCATTTTTACGATTTGTCTTCCGTTTCATTTGCTTTTTCGGAGCGAAAACGTCAGCGCGCATTCCTTCCGTCGTTCGATCGCCGGCTGTCGCCGTACTGGGAACTCTTCGCCGAAGCAGAGCATTATCTGGACGAAAAAACTGCCGTTCGCGCCGGCGTCGCGCGAAGAGCGAACATACTGTATAATGATTTCACCGGTGCACAGTTCAGCCATACACAACAATCGACCGTGGTGCCGGTGCAGCTGCAATATGCCGTGTCCGGTAACTACTCCGTGATCGTTCAATCGGAAAATGAATTTTCATACGACAGTTATAATACCACGAACGAACAATATTACACACAGCTGCTGACGCTGATCGTGACACGTTCTCCCGATCTTTCCGCAACTCTTCGGTACGAAATGACCACCGACGGCGCTGATCCTTCCGGGAGAAAAAACTGGATGGTGGGAGAACTCGGCGTCACCGTCGGACAATCGCATACGGCAACGTTGTCGTACGGTACGGAACGCGGCGGCCAGGTCTGTTCCAACGGCGTCTGTCAGTATCAGCTGCCGTTCGACGGCGTCCGGTTCACGCTTCGCAGTCAATTATAGAGGAGGATATTCGCATGAAGTGGTTGTTCGTGATTCTCTGTTCGATCTCCGTTCTTTCGGCGGCAGAGAGGAATGTGCTGGTAGAGGTATTCACCAATTCGCACTGCACGGTCTGTCCGGCGGCACATGCGGCGCTGAGTTCGTACGCCTCTTCGAGTCCGCATGCCTCCCGGGTACGGTATATTTTTTATCACACCACTTTTCCGTACAACGACGATCCGCTGTCGCAGGCAAATACCACGGAGCCGAACGCGCGGAATTCGTATTACAACGGACCGACATCCACCCCGAACACGTATTTCGACGGCGTGAATCAAGGAAGGACATATTCCTCCTTCGCAACGAACTTAAATTCCCGTTTATCGGTGGCCAGCCCGCTGTCGCTCGGCGTTACCGGAACGAAGAACGGAACGACGCTCTCCGTTTCCGTCGCGGTCACACAAACGGCGGCAATCGCTCAGAACGATCTGGTGATCCACATCGTCGCGGTGGAAAATGTTTCGTATGTGGGGCGCAACGGCGTGACGCCGCAGAACTTCGTGATGCGGAAAATGATCACGCCGTCGGCGGGACAGTCCATCGCACTGCAGATGGGCGGAACGGTCACTGTCAACGCGACGGCGGCCATCACCAACGCGACGAACGCGAACGAACTGGGCGTGGTAGTATTTGTTCAGAGTGTTTCGACGAAAGAGGTCTATCAGTCCGAATACATTTCCTACGGCGCGCTGACGGCGGTCCGGGCGGACGAACCGTCGGTGCCGAACGCGTTCACCGTTGAACAAAATTTCCCGAATCCCTTCAATCCTTCCACCGTCATCACCTACACGATTCCGGCAGCGGGACGGGTGCAGGTGACGGTGCATGACCTGCTGGGAAAGGAAGCGGCCGTGCTGGTCGACGCTCCGGCTGCCGCCGGCACGCATAAAGTCCGATGGAATGCGGCTGCATCGTCGGCCGGAATCTATTTTTACACCGTTCGGTACGGCGGAACATCCGTCACGCGAAAGATGCTGTTGATCCGGTAGGAGATCGCTCCTATTAGAATTCTTTCAGAAGCGGGGCGGAGCGACAACGAACATTGTTTTTCCGGTGCCGATTCTCTATCATTGCGCATATCATCGCAATCGTTCATCGAAGGGAATAGGTGTGTACGTCCTCCTCGCCGTAGTGTTGATTTTACTTCCGCTGTCCGCCCAACAGCCGTCGGGACTTTCCACGTCGAAACGGGTCACACAGTATCGTCTCGATACGTGGCAGGAAGTGCAAGGACTGAAACACAACTCCATCATCGCTCTCGCTCAATCGTCGGACGGATATCTCTGGCTCGCCACGTACGGCGAATTGTACCGGTTCGACGGTGTCCACTTCACAAATTACGATTTTGCACTGAACGGCGCCCTTCCCCGCAGCCTGTTTCAAGATTCGCAGGGGAGAATGTGGGTGGGAACCACGAAAGGAATTGCGATCTACGGCGGCGGCCGTTTTGTCTCCGACTCGCTCACCACCCGTTTCCCGAACCGTACGGTCACCGCCATCGAAGAGTTGTCCGACGGCACCATTGCTTTCGGCACCAACCGGGGGGTGTTATCGTTCAACGGCAGCACCATCGACGACCGTTCGGGTGAGTTCGATGTGGTCGGCTCCGTCGTCTGGTGCATTACGGAAACAAGCAGCGGCGAAATTTGGGTCGGTACGGACAAAGGGGTCCGCCGGAAAACGGCCACGTTCGTCGAACAAATCGATACGACCTCCGGATATTTAAAACACAACACCGTCCGTTCGATCATCGAAGACCGGTTCGGCAACATTTGGATCGGAACGGCGGGAGGCGGAATCACCCGGTATCGAAACGGTATTTTCTCCACCTTCACCACAGAAGACGGACTGCCGAGCAACGTCATCCGCGAATTATTCGAGGACCGGAACGGCAGCGTGTGGATCGGCACCAGCGGCGGAGGATTGTCGCGTTATCTGAACGGCCGGTTCGAAACGTTGACGAGTCTGGACGGATTGACGACCGACGTCGTCTGGTCATTATGCCAGGATCGCGAAGGATCGTTGTGGATCGGCACCGGCGGCGGCGGGCTCAACCGTCTTCGCGATTCACGCTTTACGGCGCTGACAAAAAAAGAGGGGGTCGGGAACAACTTTTTATGGACGGTCTATGAAGACCGTCGCGGCGCACAATGGCTCGGCACCAACGGCGGCGGCGTCACCGTTTGGGACAACGGAACGGCCAGAACCTTCACCGTCGGATCGACCCCCGTCAGCAACATCATCCGCACGATCACGGACGACAACAAAGGAACGATGTGGATCGGAACTTCGGACGGTGTCTATTTCTCCTCGGAATATCCGGTGCACCGATTTAAAAAGTTTTCCGCGATTGCCGCAAAAACTATTTTCACCATCACGCAGACGTTGGACAATACGCTCTGGTTCGGAACGCTGAACCACGGAGTGTATGCACTGTCGGACGGAAACCTCCGGCAGTATACAACGGAAGACGGGCTGCCGCACAACACCGTCCGCACCGTCACGCAGCATCCCGACGGCAGTGTCTGGTTCGGCACGGACAGCGGAATCGTGATTCTCACCGGCACCCCAAAGAACCGCGTATGGAATTCCTTTCCGCTGAACAGTCACTTGTTGAACGATGAAATCCGGGATATCCACATCGACGCGGATACGATCGTGTGGATCGGAACGGATCGCGGCAGTCTCCGGCGGTACGACGGAACAACCTTCACGCAGTATGCGGCAGCGCAGGGATACGATGCGCTCGCCGTGCATGAAATCCAGGAGGACGATCTCGGATATTTCTGGCTCTCGTGCAACAAAGGAATTTTCCGCGTCAAAAAACAAGAATTGCATGCGGTGGCGCGCGGGGAACAGAAACGCGCCGACTTCGTGCTGTACGGCATCGTGGACGGCATGGGAAGCAGCGAATGTAACGGCGGCAGTCAGCCGGCCGGCTACAAAATGCGGAACGGCACCATCTGGTTTCCCACCATGAAGGGGGCCACCATCATCTCGCCGCAGCGACTGCAAATGAATACAATCGTTCCTCCGGTCTATCTCGAAGATGTCACGGCGGACAATGAACGAATCCCGATCGAAAACGGCGCTGCGGAATTGAATGCCGGAGCGAACCGTGTGACGTTCGGTTTCAGCGCATTGTCCTTGCTCGCTCCCGAACTCGTCCGATTTAAATACCGGCTGGAAGGACACGACAATGACTGGATCGACGGGGGAAACAGCCGCACCGTCTCCTACACGAACATCGCCCCCGGCACCTATACGTTCCGCGTCATCGCCGCGAACAACGACGGCGTCTGGAACAATGACGGTGCCTCACTCACCGTTGTTCAGAAACCGTATTTTTATCAAACGTCGTGGTTCGGCATTTCGGCGATGCTGATGGTGACCGGGATCGTCTTCTCCGCGTACCGCGTCCGCATCAATGTGCTGAAAGCACGCGAGCGCGAACTGCAGCAGCTGGTGGAGGAACGGACGCACAATCTGCAGATCGAAAAAGAACGAGCGGAACAAGCGAACCAGTTCAAGGGAGAACTGGTGCATATTGTGGCGCACGATTTGAAAAATCCTCTCACTACCATCGTCGGAATGTCGCACTTTTTGCAGGAGGAGGATTTCGACCAGCGGACCGTCAAAGAATCCGCCAAAGCGATCTCCGGTTCCGCGGAACAGATGGTGGATCTCATCACCGATTTTCTGAACGTGGAGGCGATGGAACAGGGAAAAATCGACCTCGAAAAAATTCCCGTCAGCATGTCGGAATTGACCGCCTACGTGATCTCCACGAACAAAAAACTGGCGGAACAGAAACAGCAAAAGATCGACCTTCGCCTCTGCGAACCGGCGGAGAGCATGATCCTTGCCGATTCGGAACGTCTCTATCAGTCTATCGAAAACCTCTTCAGCAACGCCGTCAAATATTCGCCGATCGGCGCGCCGATTGTGGTTGCAGTGGAACGATTCGGAGAAGCCGTCCGTTTTTCTGTAAAAGATACCGGGGCGGGTTTAAGCGAAGAGGACCAAAAAAAACTGTTCGGAAAATTCCAGAAACTGTCGCCGCGCCCTACCGGAAACGAATCGTCCACCGGTCTCGGACTCTCCATCGTAAAAATGATCGTGGAACTGCACGGAGGAAAAGTCTGGGCGGAAAGCCAGCTTGGTCGGGGGAGTACGTTTTTCATCGAGTTGCCGGCGTCCGCCCAGACGTAAACGGTCCGACCATCCTGCCGAGAGAGGGCGATCCTCTTTTTTTATTCCTCCGTGATCTTTTTGTGATACATTTCCAGCACCTTGAAAGAAAAAACGATGGTTCTCCACATCATCACACAGATATGAAGCACGTACTGGTCATCGAAGACGATAAAGATATCACCGAGCTCCTCACGATTCATCTGAAGGACCTCGGGTGCAAGGTGACCGCCGCACACGACGGCGAAAAGGGATACGCGCAGACGCAAAAGAACAAATTTGATCTGATCGTTCTCGACATCATGCTGCCGACGATGGACGGACTGGAAATCTGCCGGAGAGTGCGGGCGGATAAAATTTTGACCCCGATCCTGATGCTCACCGCGAAATCCGAAGAGCTGGACAAAGTACTCGGACTCGAAGTCGGTGCGGACGATTATCTCACCAAACCGTTCAGCGTGCGGGAATTTATTGCGCGGGTGAAAGCGATCTTCCGTCGCGCGGAAGCGATGTTGAATGAGTCCGCATCAGCGGAAAAAGCGGCGCATATTCGCTTCGGCGCCATTGAAATTGATCGTGAGCGGAGAAAGATACTTTTGAACGGCAAACGGATCGACCTGACGGCGAAAGAATTTGACCTTCTCCTCCTTTTCGCCACCCATCCCGGAAAAACATACACACGCGAACAATTGCTGGAACTGGTCTGGGGCTATCAGTTTAACGGATACGATCACACGGTCAATTCGCACATCAACCGGCTCCGATCCAAGATCGAAGAGGACATGTCCAAACCGAAATACATTCTCACGGCATGGGGCGTCGGCTACCGGTTTGCCGAATTGGAGGAATGGGAGAGATAGCGGCATCATGGTTCGGAATTGTTACGGCGCCTCTTCTGTGAATCTGTGGTCAATTTTTCATCATGACGAAATTTTTTAAATCGCTGTATTGGAAAATCTCCGCGACGTTCCTCGCCGTTCTCGTGGTCATTTCCGCCGTGTATATTTATATCATCGCTTTTTCCGCCGAGATGTACTTTCAGGAGGCGAATCAACGCCTCAGTGTCCCCATCGCGCAGCGGCTGGTGCGGTATTATGAACCGGTGGTTGATCATCGGCTCGATACCAACCGGCTCGAAGAAATCTATTCGATCCAAAAGATCGTCAATCCAAGCATCGAAGTGTATGTGGTCGACACGCTCGGCAACATTCTTTCGCATTGTCCCGCGAACAAAAGTGTCTGCCGGTTAAAGATCGACATCGAACCGGTGAAACGTTTCGTCGGGGAACAAAAACCGCCGTTTTTGATGGGGGACGATCCCAAATACGAAACCGGAGAAAAAACCTTCTCCGCGGCGGTGTTAAAAGACGGCGACGCGGTGATCGGTTACTTGTATGTGGTGCTCGGCAGCGAGGAGTTCGACAATAATTTTAAGATGCTCGCCGGGAGTTACATCCTCTCCATCGGCACCCGTTCCATGGCTATTACGCTCGCGGCGGCGGCGGTGATCGGATTGATCGCGCTCCTGTTCGTGACCAACAATCTCCGCACGATCGTCGGCGGCGTGCGGGAGTTCCAACGGGGAAATTTTTCCGCCCGCATCCCGCCGATGTCCACCGGCGAACTGAACGAACTTGCCTCGTCGTTCAACGAAATGGCCGACACCATCGTCGGCAATATCGAAGAGATCAAAACGATGGACAATCTCCGGCGTGAACTGGTGGCGAACGTATCGCACGATCTGCGTACGCCGCTGGCGACCATTCACGGCTATATCGAAACGCTGCTCATCAAAGCGGAATCGCTGGAAAAAGAGGAACGGGAAAAATATTTGAGAACGGTCCTCTCGTCCACCGACCGGCTGCGGAATTTGGTGGAGGAACTGTTCGAACTGTCGAAACTCGAAGCACGCCAAACCAAACCGGAACCCGAACCGTTTTCTCTTTCCGAGCTTGTCCAGGATATCGGCCGGAAGTATCTCCTCATCGCCGAAAAAAAGGGAATCACGCTTCGATGTGTCGTTCCGCGCGACCTGCCGCTCGTCTATGCCGATATCGCGTTGATCGATCGGGTGATTCAGAACCTGATGGACAATGCGGTGAAGTTCACTCCCCACGGCGGAACAGTCACCATCGCGCTGCGCCGGAACTCCGACGGGATCGAAGTGAATGTCGCCGATACCGGGGAGGGGATTGCCGCGGAGGATATTCCCGGTATTTTTGACCGGTACAACAAAGGAAGCCAGAAAAACATGTTTCAGAACGACGGGGCCGGCCTAGGGTTGGCAATTGTCAAGAAAATCCTCGAAGTTCATGCGCTGTCGATCACCGTTTCCAGCAAAAAACCGGAAGGAACGGCATTTTCTTTCACATTGCCTCTGTATTCTTGACGGCAGATTTACCATACTCTTGTGAGCGGCCCGTGATATTCGTGTGACCTCTTTCCCGTAACTTGTATGGTCGATTATTTTATTGCCATCCGGGAGCCGCATCATGAAAATATTTGCCGTTGTTGCTGTCATTATATTCGTTCTTTCCGCCTGTCAAGAAGAGGAAGGTACTCCGGTAACGCCGGCCGAATCGTCGGTAACGGTGACCGATGCGTCGTTATATGCACTGATAAAAAGTACGGCCGGCCGGACGTACTATAAAAACAGTGCCGACACGCTCGCGAAAAATTCCGGCACATCCGGACACAGCGAGCCGAAGATCCGAACGTGGTATAATGCCGCCGCCGCGTCACAATTGGATGCGTCCGGAAAAGTGAAATCTTCGCCCGCATTCCCGGATTCATCGTTGATCGTGAAGGAGATCATCAACGGCGACGGCACCTTGAGTTATTACGCGGTGATGATGAAGATGCGGAGCGCCGCCAACGGCGATGCGAACGGCAAATGGGTCTGGGCAAAACTCGGACCGCTCGGCAGCGCGGACTACAGCGTGGACCTTCGCGGCGCCGGCTGCACCGGTTGCCACGCTTCGGCGTTCGACTTCACCCGCATGAACGATTCACATCCGTAGCGGTCCGATGAAAAAAATTATTTCGCTATTTTTGACGTTAATGATCTGTGCAACCGCCCAGGAGAGGACGGCCTGGAAGGCGGAAGCCGGCGCCGTGATCTCCCATTTTCAGCAGCAGATCAAACGCGCGGTCGGTGATCCCCGCGGCCAGCGGCTGGTGAATGAATTTCAGATCGGCGGAATGTTGTCCGCCGGATATCGGGTGCATGAACTTCTGCGTCTCGGGGCATTTGTCCGTGCCGATCGCGGAGAACGGTACCTGGCCAACTTTAACGGATTTGATGCGGAGGGAAAAACGCGGACCAAAGAGGGGATCGGCGGAACATACACCGAAGTGTGGATCGGTCCGTTGGCACAATTGCAATGGAAGCAGGTGACGCTCGACATCGGATTCGCTCCGTACGGCAAACGGTACGACCGTGCCCGCGGCGATATTCCGAACGAAGCGAATTCCACCGACGGTTCATTTTCCCTCCATCCGACCATCGCCTGGTTGATCGCGCTCGGCGGCTCGTTCGACCTTTCGGAACAGTTCGCGCTTTCGATCAAGATGGAATACCGTCCCCGCTACTACAGCGAACGGGGGGGCGCAGTATTGATCAACGATATCGAACACGGCACTCAAAGTGTCGTCCCGCTCGTCGGGTTGTCGTACGCCTGGTAATCGGACTTTGGGATCCGAAACTCGGAAATTCTGATGTTGTGTCATGCGGTAATAATTCACTGTTTTTCTTCAAAACGTTTTAAAGGAGGAGTTATGAAACCGAACAAATTCACCAACCTGCTGATGACCGCCGCGGTGGCGGGGCTGCTGAGCGGATCCATCGCCAATGCGCAGGACAAAGCGCCGGCAAAGGCGAAGGATAAAAAGGAAGCGAAAAAAGATGGTTGCAGCGGCAAAGACGGGTGCAAAGGAAAAGAGGCGAAGAAAGGGAAAGACGGCTGTAAAGGAAAGGATGGCTGCGAAGGGAAAAAAGCAAAAGGAAAAGACGGATGCAGCGGCAAAGACGGCTGCGGCGGTCATGACGAAAAGAAAAAAGATGAGACAAAAAAGGATGAAACGAAAAAGGACGAGAAAAAACCCGATTAACCTCATCCGTTCCACGGCACGGCGGCCGCTTGCTGCGGCTTCCGTGCTCCACGAATAAATACCGACGATGACTCCCAATAAATGGAATATACCCGACCTCGGATTCGGCGTCGGACTCCGGAGCGTGCATTACGATCATATTCTGGAGTTTCAGCCGAAGGTCGACTGGTTTGAAGTGATCTCCGAAACCTATTTGGATTCCCGAGGGAAAGTCCGGTACGTGTTGGACCGCGTTGCCGAACGATATCCGATTATTTTGCACGGCGTATCGCTCTCCATCGGCAGCAGCGATCCGGTGAACTTCGAATACCTCACGCTTTTAAAGGCGTTGGCGGACCGTGTGCACTCGCCGTACGTTTCCGACCATTTGTGCTGGACCGGCGTGAATGCCCACAACGTGCACGATCTTCTCCCGATTCCGTACACCGAAGAATCGCTGAAACACATCGCCGCAAAAATCCGGCAGGTAATGGACTTTCTGGAACGGCCGCTCGTGCTCGAGAATGTGTCGACCTACGCTCAGTTCTCCACTTCCACGATGAACGAGTGGGATTTCCACGCCCGTTTGATGGAAGAGTCGCAATGCGGAATGTTGATGGACGTCAACAACATCTACGTCAGCGCGTACAATCATGGATTCGATCCCAAAGAATATATCGACCGGATCGACCCGTCACTCGTCTGCCAATATCATCTGGCGGGGCATACCAACAAAGGGACGCACATCCTCGATACGCACAACGATCATGTGATCGACGCGGTGTGGGAATTGTACCGGTATGCCTATCAGCGGACCGGCGGCCGGAATACGCTCCTCGAATGGGACGAGGATATTCCGGAATTCGACGTGGTGCACGACGAAGCGCTGAAGGCCAAAAAATACCGGAATGAAAAAACGGACGGCGCTCCGGCATTCATCCGTCCTGCGGCCGCGCCGAAAGTACGCGTAACACCGCTTGAAAAGAACGAACTCGTCAACTCTATGAGCCATAAACTGTGAAACGCGGCATTCCCCTCCAGACCATTCAACAGTGGATGCAGTCCGTCATCGAACATCCCGGTTCGAACGACGATGCGTGGCGATCGGCCGAAGCGCAGCGGCTGCTGCCGTTCGAGGAAGCGGTCGAACTCGTCCGCTCGTCTTCCGCTTTGTCCTCGGTGGACCGGATCGGCGTCTACCGGAAAATGTTTTTTTTACGGATGACCGAATCGATGGCGATCGACTATCCTGCCGTGCGCAGTTTTTTGGGGGAGGACGAATTCGACCGGCTGATTGCGGAGGAATATGTGCGGCAATTTCCTTCCTCCAGCCATACGTTGAACCATCTCGGAAGGAATTTTCCCGAATTTTTCCGGCAATCGCGGCATCCGCACAAGGATCTTCTGGTCGATCTCGCCCGCCTCGAACTCGCCGTCACTAATAATATGGATGCCGAAGAGTTGCCGCTGCTCACGAAAGAGACGGTGGCTGCCGTGCGGCCGGAACAATGGTCGGATGTGACACTCGTACCGGTTGCGGCACTCGAGATTCTTTCCTTCGATCATACGGTCCACGAATATCTGGACGCCGTGAATGACGGGGCCGAGCTTCCGGCCATCCGTCGCGAAAAAAGTTTTGTCGTCGTATACCGAAAGTCGTACCGCACCTTTTGGGACTCCCTCACGGAAGAACAATACACGTTGCTGCAATCGCTCATCACCGGTGTTCCGTTCGGAACGGCGATTCAATCGCTGGCGGACCGATTTCCCGGTGCGGAAGAACGACTGCAGGGGGAATTGTTCCGTTGGTTCAACGAATGGGTCTCGTCGGGATTTTTTTCCTCCATTCAACTTCCGTCGCCATGACTATCGCTGCTCTCGTGACCTCTTTCCACAAACAGTTTACCGCCGCTGCGGAAACGCTGCAGCATCCGTTGTTGCTGCTCATCCGGTTGTATTGGGGATATGATTTTTTTCAAACGGGAATGGGAAAACTGAACAACCTCGAACGGACGGCGGAGTTTTTTCTTTCTCTCGGTATTCCGTTTCCGCACCTCAATGCCATCGCCGCGGGATCGACGGAGATCGCCTGCGGCCTGTTGCTTGTGGCAGGACTCGGCACCCGTTATGCGGCCGTGCCGCTCATCGTCATAATGGGAATGGCCTATGCGACCGACGACTACGAAGCATTGTCCAATATCGTGACTGATGTCGAATCGTTCGTCGGCGCTACGCCGTTTCAACATTTGCTGGCGTCGATGGTCCTGCTGGCGTGGGGACCGGGATATTTTTCCGCCGACACGATCGTTGCGAAATTTTTTCGATCCCGCCGATTGCCGTAATACGTTCTTGCCTTCCCGATCCAATTCCCGTATTTTATTCCAACGTGTTCGTTGCGAACACGTTTTTATTTTTGGAGCATTACGGATGATGAAACTACTTCGATCGCTGTACGACTGGGTGTTACATTGGGCGGAGACGCCGCACGGCGCCGCCGCATTGTTCCTGCTGGCCTTTGCCGAATCCTCCTTCTTTCCGATACCGCCGGACGCATTGTTGATTGCGCTGGTGCTCGGCGCACCGACGAAAGCATTCAAGCTGGCGTTGAATTGCACGGTCGCGTCGGTCATGGGAGCGATGTTTGGTTATGCGGTCGGCCACTATTTGTGGTGGACCCCCTCCAACGAATTTACCCCCATCGCACAATTTTTCTTTTCCACCATTCCCGGTTTTACGGAATCGTTATTTTTCGACGTGCAAAAGATGTACGAACAATACGATTTTTGGATCGTCTTCACGGCCGGGTTCACGCCGATCCCGTATAAAGTAATCACCATCTCGTCCGGCGCGTTTAACATCGGTATTCCGATGTTTATCATCGCCTCCATCATCGGTCGGGGGGCCCGTTTTTTCCTCGTCGCCTACCTGATCTGGAAATTCGGACCGCAGATCAAAAGTTTCATCGACAAATATTTCAATTGGCTCGCGCTCGCTTTCACCGTGCTGTTGATCGGCGGTTTTGTCGCCATCAAATATCTGATCTAAACCCCGTTGTTGTTTTCCGGCGGTCTCTGCCGGCATTCCGTTCAGGAACGCCGGCCCCCCCTTTTGTTGTTCAACTTCTAAAATTTCCCTATCTTGTTGAACAATTTTTTGCAGGTGCCTTCATGAGAAACGTCGTTGTGACCGGAATGGGTCTGATCTCCCCGCTCGGACTTTCGGTCGAGGAATCGTGGAAAAACGCGATCGCCGGGCGATCGGGCGTCGGACACATCACGCGGTTCGAAAAAGAACGGTTTACCACTCAGATCGCCGCGGAAGTGAAGGGTTTCGATCCGAAAAAATATTTTGATCCGAAAGAAGTGAGCCGGTGGGACCTGTGCGTCCAGTTCGGCATCGGCGCCGGGTTGGACGCCGTGGCGGATTCCGGTCTTACAATCTCGGACGAAAATGCGGAGCGGGTCGGCATCATTATCGGCTCCGGCGTCGGCGGACTCATCGGAATCAGCCACACGTCGATCAAATTGAACGAAGGGGGACAAAAACAGGTATCGCCATTCTTTATCCCGGCCGTCATCATCAACATGATCTCCGGACTGCTGGCGATCCGGATCGGCGCCAAAGGACTCAATTACGGCGTCGTGTCGGCCTGCGCCACGAGCAATCATGCGATTGCGGACGGATTTCATGCCATTCGCCGCGGTGAAGTGGATGTGATGATCGTCGGCGGCGCAGAAGCATCGATCACGGAGATCGGTGTGGCGGGATTCTGTTCCGCGCGAGCAATGAGCAAGCGGAACGACGAACCGCAGCGCGCCTCACGGCCGTTTGATAAGGACCGCGACGGATTTGTGCTCGGTGAGGGAGCCGGTGCCTTTGTGATCGAAGAAGAAGAACATGCGAAACGACGCGGCGCAAAAATTTACGGCAGAATCCTCGGCGTCGGCATGACGGCCGATGCGTTCCACTTTACCGCCCCGCCGGACGACGGCGACGGTGCAATGCGCGCAATGAAACTGGCGGTCTCGTCCGCCGGACTGGAGCCGCGGCAGATCGACTATATTAATGCGCATGGAACATCGACCGGATTGGGGGATATCGCCGAAACAAAAGCGGTGAAACGGCTCTTCGGCGAACATGCAAAAACAATCATGGTCAGTTCAACAAAATCCATGCACGGCCACTTGCTCGGCGGAGCCGGCGC
>CAZRWF010000066.1:0-15122 GCA_964603685.1 uncultured Chitinophagaceae bacterium | reverse complement strand
CGATCAGATTATGATCGTAAGAACGCAATTTGATTCGAATTTTTTGGCCAGCCAATGTTTCTCTTCTCCTTGTTCATCCTCCCGGTCCGGCGGACCGGACCGGAAGTCTGACAGAATTATGATTGTGTTACTCGATGATCTTGGTAACGACGCCGGAACCCACGGTGCGTCCGCCTTCGCGGATAGCAAACCGGAGACCTTCGTCCATGGCGATCGTGGAGATCAATTCGATCTGCATGTTGTCCACGTTGTCGCCCGGCATCACCATTTCCACGCCGGTCGGCATCGTGACCACGCCGGTCACGTCGGTCGTCCGGAAGTAGAACTGGGGACGGTATCCGTTCACGAACGGGGTGTGACGGCCGCCTTCTTCTTTTTTCAACACGTACACCTGTGCGGTGAATTTTTTATGCGGGGTGATGGATCCGGGTTTTGCGAGGACCATTCCGCGTTCGAGATCGTTCTTTTCCACACCGCGCAGCAACAGTCCGGCGTTGTCTCCGGCCACGACTTCGTCCAATTCTTTCCGGAACATTTCTGCACCGGTGATGACGGTCTTTTTGTGCGCGCCGAGGCCGATGATTTCAACTTCGTCGCCGACTTTGGCACGGCCTTTTTCGCAACGACCGGTACCGACGGTTCCGCGGCCGGTGATCGAGAAGACGTCTTCGATCGGCATCAGGAACGGTTTATCGATGTCGCGCTGGGGCTGCGGAATGTAGCTGTCAACGGCCGCCATGAGGTCGAGAATCGGTTTGTATGCCGGATCATCGGCCGGTTTGCCCGCAGCGTATGCTTCGAGAGCTTTGGTCGCCGAACCGCGAATGATCGGAATTTCGTCGCCGGGGAATTGATACGAGGTGAGCAGCTCGCGCAGTTCCATCTCGACCAGGTCGAGCAATTCGGGATCTGCGATATCCACTTTGTTCAGGAACACCACGATCTTCGGCACACCGACCTGGCGGGCGAGAAGAATGTGTTCGCGCGTTTGCGGCATCGGTCCGTCCGTACCGGCGACCACAAGAATGGCGCCGTCCATCTGTGCGGCACCGGTGATCATGTTCTTCACATAGTCCGCGTGACCCGGGCAGTCTACGTGCGCGTAGTGACGGTTTTCCGTCTGATATTCCACGTGTGCGGTCGCAATGGTAATACCGCGTTCACGTTCTTCCGGTGCATTGTCGATCGAATCGAACGTACGCACGGAGGAAAGACCTTTGTTCGCGAGCGTCATCGTGATCGCTGCCGTCAACGATGTTTTGCCGTGATCGACGTGTCCGATCGTTCCGATGTTCACGTGCGGCTTGCTGCGGTCAAATTTTTCTTTTGCCATGAGGATTTCTCCTTATTGTAATGTGTGATTGATGTAGTCTAATATTCCGTGCTGCTTACGCGTTCTTTCCTTTGACCTTTTCGATGATCTGCTCCGAAACGGATTTCGGCGTCTCATCATAATGGTCGAATTGCATCGTATACAGTGCGCGTCCCTGCGTCATCGAACGGAGCGACGTGGCGTACCCGAACATCTCGGAGAGCGGCACCATCGCCTTGATCACCTGCGCGTCCTTGCGGGGGGTAATCCCTTCGATCTTACCGCGGCGGGAGTTGAGGTCGCCCATCACGTCCCCAAGATAATCTTCGGGAGAAACGACTTCCACCGCCATGATCGGCTCCAGGATCACCGGGTTCGCTTTTTTCGCCCCTTCCTGAAACGCCATCGATCCGGCAATCTTAAATGCCATTTCGGAGGAGTCCACATCGTGATACGATCCGTCGAACAATTTCACCTTGATGTCTTCCACCGGGTAACCCGCCAGAATGCCGTTCTTCAACGCTTCCTGGATGCCTGCGGAGACCGGCTTAATGAATTCGCGCGGAATCACGCCGCCCACGATCGCATCTTCGAACTCGTATCCTTTTCCTTTTTCGTTCGGTTCCAATTCGATCCACACGTGGCCGAATTGACCTTTACCGCCCGATTGACGGACGAATTTTCCTTCTTGCGTTACTTTTTTGCGGATCGTTTCTTTGTACGCGACTTGCGGTTTGCCCACATTGGCTTCCACCTTAAACTCGCGTTTCATCCGGTCCACAAGAATTTCCAAATGCAACTCGCCCATTCCGCCGATGATCGTTTGACCGGTTTCCTGGTTCGTCGAAACGCGGAACGTCGGATCTTCTTCGGCCAGCTTGGAAAGCGCCTCGCCCATTTTTTCCTGATCGGCTTTCGTTTTCGGTTCGATTGCCTGATGAATCACCGGCTCGGGGAAGACCATCTTTTCGAGAATGATCGATTCGTCTTCGCCGCACAAGGTATCGCCGGTGCGGGTATTTTTGAATCCGATCGCCGCCAAAATATCGCCGGCATATCCCTCTTCGACATCTTCCCGATGGTTTGCATGCATGCGCAAGACACGGCCGATACGTTCTTTTTTATCGCTGACGGAATTGTACAAATACGAACCGGCCTTCACCGTTCCGCTGTAGACGCGGAAGAAGGTGAGCCGACCGACATACGGATCGGTCATAATCTTGAATGCCAACGCCGTCAACTTTTCGTTGTCGGAAATTTTGCGCGTCACCGTATCCTTCATGTTCGGATGATGGCCGGTGATGACGCCCCCTTGAATATCCAGAGGCGACGGCAAGAAGTTCACGACGGAGTCGAGAAGCATCTGCACACCTTTATTCTTGAAGGAAGATCCGCAGAGCACCGGAATGATCGTCACTTTTAAGCACGCGCGACGAAGCACATCGAGCAGTTCTTTTTCGGAAATCTCTTTCCCTTCAAGATATTTTTCCAGCAGCGTATCATCCTCGTCGGAGACCGCTTCGAGCATTTTCGTACGGTATTCGGCCGCCTGCGCCTGCAGGTCCGCCGGAATCTCGATCTCGTCCCACGTCATTCCGTTGGAATGATCATGGAAAATATGCGCCTTCATCCGGACCAGATCGATGATCCCTTTGAACATATCGCCCTGGCCGACCGGCAGTTGAATCGGAACGGCATTCGCGCCGAGACGCTCTTTCATCATTCCGACCGCACCGAGAAAATCGGCACCGATCCGGTCCATTTTATTCACAAACGCAATACGCGGCACGCCGTACTTGTCCGCCTGGCGCCACACGGTTTCGGATTGCGGTTCTACCCCGCCGACCGAACAGAACAACGCCACCGCTCCGTCCAATACGCGAAGCGAACGTTCCACTTCGATCGTAAAGTCCACGTGACCGGGCGTATCGATAATATTGATGCGATGATCCCGCCAGAAACAGGTGGTCGCCGCGGAGGTGATGGTGATACCGCGTTCCTTTTCCTGCTCCATCCAGTCCATGGTCGCCGCGCCGTCGTGCACTTCCCCTACCCGGTGCAGAACACCCGTATAAAAGAGGATCCGCTCGGTCGTGGTCGTTTTACCGGCGTCGATGTGCGCCATAATTCCGATATTGCGCGTACGTTCTAATGAATATTTACGGGGCATACGATATCCTGATACTCCGGCACAGACCCACAGGGCATACCGGAGCGAAATTTCTTAAAATAAATGTATAAGGGTGACGCAGTTTACCACTTAAAATGAGCAAACGCTTTGTTTGCTTCAGCCATGCGGTGTGTATCTTCTTTTTTCTTCACCGCATTGCCCTCGCCGTTCGCCGCAGCAATGAATTCTGCAGCCAGTTTCAACGACATGGATTTATCCGAACGTTCTTGCGAATAGTTGATTAACCAACGAATTGCGAGAGCGGTTCGCCGTTCGGGACGAACTTCTGTAGGAACCTGATAGGTTGCTCCGCCAACTCTCCGGGCTCGGATTTCGATGACCGGGGAGACGTTTTGCACAGCTTTTTTGAATACTTCGATGGGATTCTGCGATTTGGTGCGTTCACCGATGATTTCAATCGCATCATACAGGATGGTCTGCGCTTTATGCTTTTTTCCATCCTTCATGATATTGTTGATGAAGCGGTTCACCAGCAAATCCCCGAATTTGGGGTCTGATGTCGGAATTCTTTTAGAAGCGTGCTTTTTTCTCATCGGGAAAGGTCAAACTGTCTGTTATTTGGGACGTTTTGCGCCGTATTTCGAACGGGCCTGTTTGCGATCTTGAACACCCTGCGTATCGAGCGTGCCGCGAATGATATGGTAGCGCACACCGGGCAAATCCTTCACACGTCCGCCGCGGATCATTACAATAGAGTGCTCTTGTAAGTTATGACCTTCACCGGGAATGTAAGCGGTTACCTCGATGTGGTTGGTTAAACGCACACGCGCAACTTTACGAAGTGCTGAGTTCGGTTTCTTCGGCGTTGTGGTATACACTCTCGTGCATACGCCGCGTTTTTGCGGATTGCCTTCCAGCGCCGGAGACTTGCTCTTCACGGCCAGATTTTCGCGGCCGAGTCGTACTAATTGATTAATCGTAGGCAAACGACGTACTCCAAAAAAATGTTGTTTTTATAGTCGATTTAAGTTTTACAATATAGAAAAAAAATTCTTTTTTGTCAAATAAAGGTGCGAGGAATTTTCATTTCTATACCCTTTTTAATCAAGCGGTTGCTTTGGACTTTTTCCGCGCCTTTTTTACCAGGACCACTTCCTCCTCTTTCATCTCGTCGGTCGGCTCCTCTACCGCTGTTTTTTCGACCACTCGGGATGGCTTTTGGGAAGTCACCAAAACTTCGCGGAATTTCTTCAATCCGGTGCCGGCGGGGATCAAATGGCCCATGATCACGTTCTCCTTTAATCCGAGAAGATGATCGACCTTTCCTTCGATCGCCGCATCGGTGAGGACCTTCGTCGTTTCCTGGAACGATGCCGCCGAAATGAAGCTGTCGGTCGACAACGACGCCGTGGTGATGCCGAGAAGGATCGGTTCGGACAAGGCCGGTTCCGCATCGCGGAATTCGATCGTCTTCTTTTCCTTCTTTTTCAGCTCGGCGTTCAGTTCCTTCATCTTTTTCTTTTCCGCCAGCGTGTTGTTTTTTACCTTGGAGTCGCCTTTGTTCTCCACAAAGACCATTCCTTCCAAACCGCGGTTTGCTTCTTCGAACTTCACTTTGTCCACGTAATCCCCTTCCAGGAAGTGTGTGTCTCCCGGATCGGTGACGCGGACTTTTTGCATCATCTGTCGAACAATGATCTCGATGTGCTTATCATTGATCTTCACCCCTTGCATCCGGTACACTTCCTGAATCTCATTGACGAGATATTCCTGCACCGCGCTCGTCCCTTTGATGCGGAGAATGTCGTGCGGATCGATGGCGCCGTCGCAGAGACGTTCACCGCTGCGGATGAAATCATTTTCCTGCACCAACACGTGTTTGCCGAGGGCGATCATGTACACTTTGCGTTCTTTTCCGTCGTGGCTTGTCACGATCACTTCACGGTTGCCCCGTTTCTGAGCACCGAACGTGACGATGCCGTCGATCTCGCTGACGACCGCCGGATCGCCGGGTGAACGGGCTTCGAACAATTCCGTGACGCGCGGGAGACCGCCGGTGATGTCGCGCGTTTTGCCGATATCGCGCGGAATTTTCACGAGAACGGTACCGGCCGTGATCGATTCTTCGTTGTCGACCAGAATGTGCGCGCGCGTCGGAATGATGTAGCTCGCAATCTTCTTGCCGTTTTTGTCCGTGATCATGATCGACGGACTGAGGTTCTTGTCGCGGGAATCGATCACCACTTTCTGAATGTGGCCGGTCTGCTCGTCCGGTTCATCCCGATACGTGATGTTCTCTTTCAGGTCGACATATTTCACCTGGCCGGCAAATTCGGAAATAATGGTCGCGTTATACGGATCCCATTCGTACAACAATTGACCTTTTTGTACTTTCGTACCGTCGGACAATTGGAGAATGGCGCCGTACGGTACATCATATTTCGTCAACACGGCATTGTCGTTGTTGAGAATCTGGATCGCACCGCTCCGGCCGAGCGACAGAAGTTTTTCGCCTTCTTCCGTGGTGATCTTGATTGCCTTCACGGTGTCGAACTTCACGTACCCGTCGAATTTGGACGTGATGTGCGATTGGTTCGCGATTAAACTTGCCGTACCGCCCGTGTGGAAGGTGCGGAGTGTCAACTGCGTTCCGGGTTCGCCGATGGACTGTGCTGCGATCACGCCGACGGTCTCGCCGACTTCCACCAGATTGCCGGTAGTCAAATTGCGTCCGTAACATTTCGCACAGACGCCGCGTTTTGCTTCGCACGTCAGCACGGAACGGATTTCCACTTGTTCGATCGCCGTTTCGGAGATGGTCTGCGCGGTCTCTTCGTCGATGATCTCGCCCGCTTTCACGAGCAATTTGTTGCTCATGGGATCGCGCACCTCATGGACGGAAACGCGCCCGACGATACGTTCGGACAACGGTTCCTTCACATCTTCCCCTTCTTTTAACGCGCCGGTGAGCACGCCGCGGAATGTTCCGCAATCCACATCGGAGATGATCGCGTCCTGCGCAACGTCCACCAAACGACGGGTCAGGTATCCGGCATCGGCCGTTTTTAACGCCGTGTCCGCCAAACCTTTCCGGGCTCCGTGTGTGGAGATAAAGTATTCCAGAATCGACAACCCTTCGCGGAAATTCGCGATGATCGGATTTTCGATCAATTCTCCGGTCGCGCCGGAGAGTGACTTTTGCGGCTTTGCCATCAAACCGCGCATGCCGGCGAGCTGACGCACCTGTTCCTTGGAACCGCGCGCGCCGGAATCGATCATCATATAGATAGAGTTGAAACCCTCTTTCGAATTTTGCAGAGAGTCAAACAACCGTTCGGCCACACGGCTGGTCGTCCGGGTCCACACGTCGATTACCTTATTATACCGTTCGCCGTTGGTGATAAAACCGTTTTGATATTGTTTTTCGACCGAATCGACCTCTTTTTGCGCTTTGTTGATCAGGTCTTCCTTTTCTTTCGGTATGGCGACGTCCGCCACGTTCACGGACAAACCGCCGCGCATGGCGTAGGTGAATCCGAGCGTCTTCATGTCATCCAGAAAACGGGCCGTACGCTGGTTGCCGCTTTTCCGGAATGCCTGGGCAATAATCTGCACCAACCGTTTTTTGCTCAGCAATTCATTAATGAAGCCGAGTTCTTTCGGTACGATCTGATTGAAGATCACGCGGCCGGTGGTCGTCTCGATCATTTTGTCCGCATAACGCACTTTGATCCGCGCATGGAGTTCGAGTTTGTTCTCGTTGTATGCGATGATCACTTCTTTGTCCGAATAAAAGACCGAACCTTCTCCTTTGGCGCCGGTGCGGGATTTCGTCAGATAGTAACAACCCAATACCTGATCCTGCGTCGGAGTGATGACCGGCGCACCCGATGCCGGGGACAGGATATTGTGCGACGACAACATCAGAATCCGCGCTTCCAACTGTGCGTCGAACGACAGCGGAATATGGACGGCCATCTGATCGCCGTCGAAGTCAGCGTTGAATGCCGTACACACCATCGGATGAATGCGGAGCGCTTTTCCTTCCACCAACACCGGTTGAAAGGCCTGAATGCCCAAGCGATGCAGCGTGGGAGCACGGTTCAACAAGATCGGGTGTCCGTCAATGATATTTTCCAGGATTTCCCAAATCTCCGGACCTTTTTTCTCCACCATCTTTTTCGCGCTTTTTACCGTTTTGGAAAGCCCGCGTTCGATGAGTTTACGGATGATGAACGGTTTGAACAATTCCACCGCCATGTCCTTCGGAAGTCCGGCCTGGTGCAGCTGCAGTTCCGGTCCGACCACGATAACCGAACGGCCGGAATAATCCACGCGCTTTCCGAGCAAGTTCTGCCGGAAACGTCCCTGTTTGCCTTTCAGCATATCGGAGAGAGATTTCAACGCGCGGTTGTTGTCGCTGCGCACGGCGTTGTTGCGGCGGGAATTGTCGAACAATGAATCGACCGCTTCTTGCAGCATCCGTTTTTCGTTCCGCAGAATCACTTCGGGCGCTTTGATATCGATCAGCCGTTTTAAACGATTGTTCCGGATGATCACCCGGCGGTACAAATCGTTCAGGTCGGAGGTGGCGAAACGGCCTCCTTCGAGCGGTACAAGCGGGCGAAGTTCCGGCGGAATGATCGGCACGACATCCAAGACCATCCAATCCGGCTTGTTCAACGGACCCCCTTCGCGTTCGCGGAATGCTTCGATCACGCGAAGGCGCTTCAGGTGTTCCTGTTTTTTCTGCTGCGATGTTTCGATCCGGAGCTGGGCGCGCAATTCCGCCGAGAGGACTTCCACATCCACTTTTTTCAACAGATCTTTGATCGCTTCTCCGCCGATCTTCGCAACGAACTTTTTCGGATCGTCGTCTTCCAGGTCCTGGTTCTTTTCGGGAAGCGAGGAGAGAATCTCGAAATATTGGTCTTCCGTGATCAAATCCTTCTGCTGCAAACCGGTGGTGCCCGGATTCGTCACCACGTACGATTCGTAGTACACGATTTTTTCAAGATCCTTGTTGCTGATGCCGAGGATGTAGCTGATCTTGCTCGGCAGCGAACGGAAGTACCAAATATGCACGATCGGCACGGCAAGGGCGATGTGGCCCATCCGTTCCCGGCGAACGCTTTTTTGCGTCACTTCCACGCCGCACCGGTCGCAGATAATCCCTTTGTAGCGGATCCGTTTATATTTTCCGCAGTAACATTCCCAATCGCGTGTCGGTCCGAAGATCCGTTCGCAGAAAAGGCCGTCGCGTTCCGGACGGAACGACCGGTAATTGATCGTTTCCGGTTTGGTCACTTCGCCGTAGGATCGGGTCAGGATCGCATCGGAGGATGCCAGGCTGATGCTGATGCGGGAAAACAACCGTGTATTTTTGCTGTTATCTTTTGAGTGGAACATAGATTCTACTCTCCGTTATTATAGTTGTGGAGCGGCACACCCCGCTCCGCACATCATTTCTTAGTCGATCTTGACTTCCAACCCGAGCCCCTGCAGTTCGCGCACGAGCACGTTGAACGATTCGGGGATGTTCGCTTCGGGTTGGTTTTCGCCCTTCACGATCGCCTCGTACACCTTGGCGCGTCCCATCACGTCGTCCGATTTTACCGTGAGGATCTCCTGGAGCACATGCGATGCGCCGTAGGCCTGCAGCGCCCACACTTCCATCTCACCGAACCGCTGGCCGCCGAACTGCGCTTTTCCGCCGAGCGGCTGCTGCGTGATGAGGGAGTACGGTCCGATCGAACGGGCATGGATTTTGTCGTCCACCAAGTGGGACAATTTCAGCATGTAAATTTGTCCTACGGTCACCTGTTGATCGAACGTTTCGCCGGTCCGGCCGTCGAGCAGCGTGCTGCGCGAATCGATGTTCAGTTCCGCTTTTTTCAGTTCTTCCTGCACATCTTCCCAGCTTGCGCCGTCGAAAATCGGCGTGGCATATTTTAGTCCCAATGCTTTACCGGCCCATCCCAGAGCGGTTTCGAACAGCTGTCCGATGTTCATACGGGAAGGGACGCCGAGAGGATTGAGCACGATGTCCACGGAGCGGCCGTCCGGAAGGAACGGCATGTCTTCTTGCGGCACCACGGCGGCAACAACGCCTTTGTTTCCGTGACGGCCGGCCATTTTATCGCCGACGGACAATTTCCGTTTTTTCGCCACGTACACTTTTGCCAACTGAACGATTCCCGGCGGCAATTCGTCGCCGATGGTGATTTTGTTCTTTTCGTGTTTGTACGCTTCTTCGATATGGTTCAGCGTATCGAAGTAGTTTTGATAGATCTTTTCGATCAAATTGTTCTTCCGCTTTTCATCCACCCATTCGTTCTTCGGATCGAGCGATTCCAGCTTGTCGTTGCCGACGAACGTTTCCATCTTGAATTGCGTGCCGCTGCGGAAGATCATATCGCCGTCCAGATTACGGACACCGGCGGATTTTTCGCCGTCGAGCAACAGTCCCAGCTTCCGCGCCAGTTTTTCGTAGTGCGTTTCGAGATTCTGCTTGTGCATCTTCTCGAGAAGATCGAGGCGTTTTTTATCTTCTTTTTTGGTGTCCGCATCCTTTTTCTTGCGGCTGAAAAGTTTCGTCGCGATGACGATCCCTTTCATTCCCGGCGGCGCTTTTAACGACGCATCTTTCACGTCGCCGGCCTTGTCGCCGAAGATTGCTTTTAATAATTTTTCTTCCGGCGTGGGATCGGTCTCCCCTTTCGGCGTGATCTTGCCGATGAGGATATCCCCTTCTTTCACTTCGGCCCCGACGCGGATAATGCCGTTCTCATCGAGGTCCTTGGTGGCTTCTTCGCTCACGTTCGGAATTTCGCGGGTCAGCTCTTCTTCGCCCCGCTTGGTGTCGCGCACTTGCAGTTCGAACTCTTCGATGTGCACGGAGGTGAAGACATCTTCCGCCACAATCCGTTCATTCATGATGATAGCGTCTTCGAAGTTGTATCCGCGCCACGGCATGAAGGCCACGAGCAGATTGCGTCCGAGCGCCAATTCCCCTTGATCGGTCGCGCAGCCGTCCGCCAGCACGTCCCCTTTTTTGAAACGTTGGCCGGGAATGACGATCGGTTTCTGATTCAGGCTCGTGTCCTGGTTTGTCCGGAAGAACTTCACCAAACGATACTCCACGCGGCGTTTATCTTCAAAGCTGACGAGTTGCTCCACGTTGTCTTCATCGATATCGTACAACACGGTAATTCGTTCGCCGGAAACATTTTCGACCACGCCGTTGCGCTCCGCAATAATGCAGGTGCGGGAATCGCGGGCGATCTTCTGTTCCAATCCGGTGCCGACAATCGGCGCTTGCGGACGGAGCAGCGGCACTGCCTGGCGCTGCATGTTCGATCCCATCAATGCACGATTCGCATCGTCGTGTTCGAGGAACGGAATGAGTGCGGCGGCGGCGCTGACAATCTGTGTCGGCGCCACGTCCATGTATTGCATCTCTTCCGGCGTTTGCACCACAAAATCGCCCGCCTTCCGGCCTTGAACTTTTTCCGTGAGGAACTTCCCTTTGTCGTCGATCGGGGCATTCGCCTGTGCGATGGTGAACTCGTCCTCTTTTTCTGCGTTCAAAAATTCGATCTCGTCGGTCACTTTCCCTTTTTTCACGACGCGGTACGGCGTTTCGAGAAATCCGTATTCGTTCACTTTCGCGTGCATGGAGAGGGACGAAATCAAACCGATGTTCGGACCTTCGGGAGTTTCAATCGGGCAGAGGCGTCCGTAATGGGTGTAATGAACGTCGCGGACCTCGAAGCCGGCGCGTTCGCGGGTGAGTCCTCCCGGTCCGAGCGCGGACATGCGGCGTTTGTTGGTCAATTCCGCGAGCGGATTCGTCTGATCCATGTACTGCGACAGCTGGTTGGTGCCGAAAAACGTATTGATGACGCTGGTGATCGTCCGGGCGTTCACGAGATCGCCGGGGGCCACTTTTTCCTGATCCCGCACATTCAGCCGTTCGCGAATGGTGCGCGTCATGCGGGCAAGTCCGATGTTAAACTGCGCGGCGATCTGCTCACCGACCGTCCGGATACGTCGGTTGCCGAGATGATCAATATCATCCACCGACGTTTTTCCTTGTTTCAGATCCAGCAGGTACCGGATGATGGCAATGATATCTTCCTTCGTCAGCGTGGTGGTCGATTCGCTGATGTCGAGCTTTAACTTTGCGTTGATCCGGTGACGACCCACATCGCCGAGATCGTACCGTTTCGGATTGAAGAACAATTTGTCGATCAGACTTTTGGCCGTATCGAGATCCGGAGCATCGCCGGACCGCAGCTGACGGTAGATCGTCTCCAGCGCATCCTCTTCGCTGTGCACGGCATCTTTCATGATGGTGTTCGCGATAACGGAGCGGTTGCCCGGTTCTTCGGATTTCAGGAAACGGATCTTTTTGATTTCGGACTTCTTGATTTTCTTGACGATATCATCGGTAACGAGCGTATCTTTGTTGATGATGATCTCGCCTGTTTTGCGGTCGACGACGTCTCCGCAGATGATGCGGCCGACATATTCCTTCAAATCGATGTCCGCTACTTTCACTTCTTCAACGAGGTTGAAGAGCTCCATAATTTCGTCATCGGACGAATATCCAAGAGCACGGAGCAGCGTGGTGACGGGAAATTTTTTCTTCCGATCGATGTACGCGTACATCACGTTGTTGATGTCGGTGGCGAACTCCACCCACGATCCGCGGAAGGGGATGATGCGCGCGGAGTAGATCGGCGTGCCGTTCGGGTGAGTCGACTCGCTGAAGAAGACGCCCGGCGAGCGGTGCAGTTGGCTCACGATAACGCGTTCGGCCCCGTTGATGATGAACGTACCGCGTTCCGTCATGTAGGGCAGGTTGCCGAGATACACGACATCCTCGATGGTGTCGGTGTAACCTTCGCCGTTCTCCGCTTTTTGCGACAGACGAAGTTTCGCTTTTAACGGCACGGCGTAGGTCAATCCGCGTTCCTGGCATTCACGAACGGTGTATTTCGCTTTTTCGACGTAATACTCGACGAATTCAAGCAGGAAATTTTCCCGTGTATCTGTGATCGGAAAGTTCTGCAGGAACACCTGCTGCAGTCCGCGGTTTTTCCGTTTCGCCGGGGCGGTCTTTTCCTGCAGAAAATGTTCGAAGGATTCGATCTGGACATTCAGCAGATCGGGATATTCAACGACTTCATTGATGGTGGCAAAACTGTGACGACCGGTTTTCGGATCGAGGTGCAATCGGGATTGGCTCTTCAACGCAATCACTCCTTCAGGTCGCGAACCTGATGATGATGTTGGTTAGGATAAAAATCATGTCCGACGCGGAGCGACGGCCATGCGGAAATCAAAACTCTGCAAAACACCGCCCATCGACGGGTGAAACGACCGACACGACAAAAGAATACACAAGCCGACGTCCCGAATTTGTCAATCCGGGACCATCGGCTTGGGTAAATCTCAGCATTCTTGTGAATGTGCGATATGGGACATCAGCGTTGTGAAAAAGTTCTTGAAGGTTACTTCAGCGCAACTTTTGCGCCGGCTTCTTCAAGTTTCTTTTTCAACGCTTCTGCATCCGATTTGTTGAGGCCTTCTTTCACCGGTTTCGGTGCGCCGTCCACGAGGTCTTTCGCTTCCTTCAAGCCGAGGCCTGTCGCTTCGCGAACCACTTTGATCACGTTGATCTTTTGCGCGCCGCCGTCGGTCAATTCCACGGTGAATTCGGTCTGTGCTTCACCGGCCGGTGCCGCACCGGCTGCCGGAGCTGCTGCCGCCATCATGACGGGGGCTGCCGCGGAAACGCCGAATTTCTCTTCGAGTGCTTTTTTGAGCTCGACCGCTTCGAGTAGGGTGAGTTTTTCGATTTTTTCTACCAATTCTGCTACGACTGACATTGTTGTATCTCCTTCGTTCGTGTAATTAATGAATAAACAATTGTTGGGGAATCTGCTTACGCGGCTTTTTTCTTTTCAATTGCATCGAGAACGCCGACCACGTCGCGGACCACTGCGTTGAGGACACCCACAACGCCGGAGACCGGTGCATTGATCGAGCCGAGAATGCTTGCCACCACTTCCGGACGCGACGGCAGTGCCGCGAGTTCCTTCAGTTTTGTTCCGTCGTACACCTGCTTTTCGACCACGCAGACTTTTACGGAAAACTTCTCGTTTTTCTCTTTGAACTTTTGAATGATTTTTGCCGGTGCAGCGGCATCGCCATACGCAAACGCGATCCCGGTCGGTCCGACAAGTTTGTCGTACACTTTATCGTACCCGGAAACGTTCTGCAGCGCCTTTTTTGCCAGCGTGTTTTTGACGACCCTGTATTCAATACCGGATTTTCGGAATTCGCTGCGGAGTTTGGTGATCTCCTCAACGTTGATCCCTGCAAAATCAGTAAAGAACATTCCCTGCGCCTTGGAGACCATCTCCTGAATTTCAGCGACAATCTGTTCTTTTTCTGATTTGTTCATCATAATGATTCTTGTTGGCGATACAATGAGAAGCCCCCGATTTTTTCACGGGGCATCATATCAAGTGATTGAGTGTGTGAGTGCGTAAATTCTGTTGTTAGGACTGCACGACGGTCCGGTCGATCTGTACGCCGGGACCCATGGTGGTCGAAATATAAATGCTCTTTACGTATTGCCCTTTGGCGGTGGACGGTTTCAGTTTGCCGACCGTCGCGAGGAATGCTTTAACGTTGTCCGCCAGTTTTTCCTTTTCGAAATTCACTTTTCCGACCGTGGCATGTACGACGCCCGCTTTGTCGACGCGGAATTCGATTTTGCCGGCTTTCACTTCTTTCACGGCGGTGGCAACATCGAGCGTCACCGTGCCGCTTTTCGGATTCGGCATCAATCCGCGGGGACCGAGAATTTTTCCGAGTTTGCCGACTTCCACCATCACATCGGGTGTTGCAATAATCACGTCAATATCCGCCCAGCCGCCTTTAATCTTTTCCACATACTCTTCCAGTCCGGCATGGTCCGCTCCGGCCGCTTTTGCTTCCGCATCTTTCGGGGGTTTCGCCATCACCAGCACGCGCACCGACTTTCCGATACCGTGCGGGAGTGCAACGGTGCCGCGCACCGCTTGGTCCGCTTTTTTGGGATCGACGCCGAGCCGAACGGCGATGTCGACCGATTCGATGAATTTCGCCGAAGCGACTTCCTTCACGATGCCGACCGCATCATCGACGGAATACAATTTGTTCGCATCGAATTTTTTTACCGCGTTGTTGTACTTTTTTCCGTGTGCCATGTGAATCTCCTTTGTGGTCCAAACGTCGCACGCGCGGCGCGACTCCCACTGTTACGTGATTAACCTTCGACCGTGATGCCTAAACTTTTCGCCGTTCCTTCGATCATACTCATTGCCGCTTCAATGTCGCTCGTATTCAGATCCGGCATTTTGGTGGTGGCGATCTCTTTCACTTGAGCGCGCGTCACTTTGCCGACTTTGTTCCGGTTCGGTTCGCCGGAACCCTTTTGCACCTTCGCCGCTTTGATCAACAACACCGCTGCCGGCGGAGTTTTGGTGATGAAGGTGAACGACTTATCCGAAAACACGGTGATGATCACCGGGATGATCAGTCCAGCCTGCGCTTGCGTACGGGCATTGAACTGCTTGCAGAACTCCATGATGTTCACGCCCTTTTGACCGAGCGCGGGACCGA
>CAZRWF010000065.1:0-15164 GCA_964603685.1 uncultured Chitinophagaceae bacterium | reverse complement strand
CAAACCGCTCATATTTTTCTATTTTCTTTCTGTCTTTGAATAAACCTGAAGGTCTTGTGAAGCGAAAAAAACTCTTTTTTTATTCCGATGAGCATGTCTCCTACGTCGAAGCGAAGGGATACCGGCTTCGTTTGTCGTTGTCGACGGTGTTCGGCACCATCATCGGAATTTTCGTCTTGGGGTTTGCGAACAATGCGTATGGGGACTTTCTTGGTCTGGGTTTGAAAACCGCCAATGAACTGTCGACGGAAAACACGCTGCTGAAACAACAACTCGCCGAAATGCGGGACAAAGTGGAAGAGTATTCCGCGTCTCTCAATACTTTGGCGCAGAGCGATAACCAGCTCCGTTCGATCGTCAACCTGCCGAAGATCGACCTGGAAACCCGCCAGCTCGGCACCGGCGGTGCGGCCGGCGAGTCGTTTGAAGGTTTGATCGCACCGGATGCCAATGCGTTGATCACCACCTCCAAATCGATGCTGGCAAAGCTGGACAAAGAAGTGGAATTCCAACGTTCGAGTTACGAACAGATTTACCGGCAGTATGAAACCAATAAGTTGATCTTTTCATCCATGCCGGCGGTCAAACCGATGGTCGGTACCTACTCGTATCACGGATTCGGCATGCGCCGCGATCCGTTCATCGGAATCATGAAACGACACGAGGGGATCGATATCCACAACGACATCGGCACTCCCGTGTATGCCACGGGCGACGGAGTGGTCGAATTTTCCGGTCATACCGGAAGCGGATACGGCATCGCGGTCGCCATCAATCACGGCTACGGATATAAATCGTGGTATGCCCACCTTTCCAAATGTGTGGCCCGCAACGGTCAAAAGGTCCGTCGCGGACAGCTGATCGCCTATTCCGGCAATACCGGTCGTTCGACCGGCCCGCATTTGCACTACGAAGTCATTCGCAACGGAGAAAAACAGAATCCGGTCGAATATTTTGTCGACGACGTGGATTACGAGAAGATCCGGGCGCAACTCGTCGAAAACAAGAGATAAAATTCGGTATAAAGGTATCGCTGTTATGATCTGGACTATGGAACTGGCCTCGTATCTTGATGATGCGCCGTGGCCGGCGACAAAAGAAGAATTGATCGACTATGCCATTCGTATGGGGTCGCCTCCGGAGTTGATCGAAAATCTCAACGAACTGGAAGATGCGGATGAACCGTACGAAAGCATTGAGGACATCTGGCCCGATTATCCGACCGATGGAGATTTTTTTTACGAAGACGAAAACGATTATTGACCGTTCGTTTTCTGACAATATTTGGCGACCCAGCGTTCCATCGCTGGGTTTTTTTATTTTCGCATTGACCGATGACCTGTAAACGCGCCACGGTTTCCGTTGTTCGAATGCTGCTCCTGCTCGCCGCCGGCGCGGCGACGGCGCTGTCCCAGCCGTCGGCCGTCCTTCCGGAAGTGGAGGATATTTCCGTTGAAATTTTCGGCGAGATGCCGCTGCAGGAAATCGTGAACAGGATGGGAACGAAAGAATCTCCGTGGGGGATCTGGGTGTTCCTGAACGAGAACATCTATGAAAAAATCGGAGCGCCGCGCGAATATTTTGACCGGAATATTTTCCGGCAGGATATCATCAATATTTCGGATTATCTGCGCGACAACGGATTTTTCTCCGCAACGATCGACACGGCACTGACCTTCGATCCATCCGGAAAAAGTCTTGAGATTAACATCACCATTCATGAACGGCAACGGTCGCTGATCGATACCGTGGTCATCGCCGGCGTTGAACACGTCTCGCCGGAAGCATTGCAGGAGATACGGCAAAAAACGTTGTTGAAGACCGGCGATCCGTACGTAAAAAAGAATGTCATCGAAGAGCAGGCGCGCATCATCCGCGTCCTCGGCACGGCGGGTTACCCCGACGCATTTCTGGATACCGTCGGACTGGCACGGTATGCGTCGACCAACAACATTTCGGTATTTCTGAAGTTCACAACGGGCAACCGATACGTGTTCGGGAACGCACATTTCGAAACGATGGATCCGCGGATTGACAGCGTGGTGATGCTGCGGCAGCTCGATTTTGAGCAAGGCCAACTGTACAACGAGGACAAACGGATTGCCAGCGAACAAAACCTGAATCGTCTCGGCGTGTTCGAGTTCGCCAGTCTGAGAAAGTCGGCGGTCGAATCCGGGCAAAACGAACACGTGATTCCGCTGATGATATCGTTTCGGATGCTGGAGCTGCAGGAAATTACGCCGGAATTTCTGGTGCTGAACGAAAACAATTCGCTCTTTTCCACCGGTCTGGGTTTGAGCTACAAACACCGGAACCTCTTCGGCGGCGCGCAGAACTTTTCGATTTCAACGCGGGCTCGCGCCAACGAGATCGAAAAATTGAACTATGGCGGCGCTTTCCGCAAAGGACTGGCCGAACCGACGCTCTTCGGCAAAGCGGATATCGAATCCCAGCTTGTCTTCCCCTATTTTTTCAGCAATAAGACGAGTGCCTCCATTACGCTGACGGCGGAAGCGGAGAAGCAGCGCGATTACGACTTGAACACGCTGCGCGGGAAAGTCGGATTCACGACAAAATTGGCCACCTATACGACCGGCATTACCGAACTGAACATCGAACGGGTCGATCCGGTCTACAAAGCGGAAAAAGCAACCGGCATCCGGGCGGATGATTCCACGAAACAATTTAACATCATCGAATCGTTCACCCTTCAGCGCGATGTGACGAATAACTTTTTCTCGCCGACGTCCGGGTTTTTCCATTCACTCACGGTGGAGGAAGCGGGACTCATCAACCGGACCGCCGGCGGTTTCGGACTGCCGTATTCCGAATACTTCAAATTGTCGTTTCTCTTAAAACATTATTTCAGCGGCGAAACAAATCAATCTTTCGTATTTGCCGTGAAGTTGAAAGCGGGATTCGCGCAACTCTATAATGAATCGGTGAATCCCACGCCGGTCCCGCTGCCGCGCCGGTTTTTTGCCGGTGGAAGCAACAGCGTTCGCGGATGGAAAGATAAACAGCTCGCCGACTTCAGCGACGTGCTGCAAGGGGGAAACGTGGGGGTGGAGGGGAGCGTGGAAACGAGAATCCAGCTCTTCCCGAACGGCGGCACCATCAACATTCTCGAACTGCCCCGTTTTTGGTCGGTGTTTTTCGTCGATGCGGGAAATACGTGGCGGTCGTTTCCCGATGTACGGGCAAACGAGGTCGCGGTGGCAGTGGGTGCAGGATTGCGGTATGAAACATTCGTCGGTCCCTTCCGCTTCGATGCTGCCTGGCGGTTATATGATCCCAAACAGCCGCCGGGATCGCAATGGTTGACGGAACAACGGTTTTTTCACAATTCATTTTCTCTGGTTCACTTCGGCATCGGACATGCATTCTAACTGGGACCGGGTCATCGGTCAGGACCGCGTCAAACGGATCCTGAGAACAGCCATTCGTCACCGCCGCGTGGCGCATGCCGTATTGTTGTGGGGACCCGAAGGGGCCGGCAAAGAGGCGCTGGCAATCGAGTTCGCCGCGGTGTTGCTTTGTCGTACGCAGAGTGATACGGCCTGCGGCGTCTGTCCCTCCTGCAAAAAAATGTCGCTCCTGCAGCATCCCAACGTAAAATTGATTTTTCCCCTGCCCGGATCGGACCAGGGAAAAAACGACGACGGGGAACCGGTCGAAGGGGAAGTGGTGGAAGAGATCCGGAAACAGACCGCCGCCAAAGCGGAAAATCCGTACCTCCCGATCCAGATTCCGAAAGCGAAAGTCATCAGGATCAAATCGATCCGCGAAATTAAAAAAGAGTCGTCGCTGAGCAGCGCGGAGGCCGGAAAGAAGATCTTCATCCTCTTCGAAGCGGATGCGCTGAACGACGAAGCGGCGAACGCGCTGCTGAAAGTACTGGAAGAGCCGCTGCCGGACGTTCATTTTATTCTCGTGACCTCGCGGAAGGATGCGCTGAAGCAGACGATCATCTCCCGGTGCCAGCCGATTCAATGTTCCCTGTTGTCGGACGACGAAATCGCCTCTGCGCTGGTACAACGGCACGGCCTTCCGGCGGATCAGGCGGTCGTAGCGGCGCGTTTGTCCGACGGGAATTTCCGCCGTGCGTTCGACATCGTACACTCCGATCTACATCGCTATCGGAACGACGCGGTGTTGTTCCTGCGGAGTATCCTCGGCCCTTCGCCGGTGCGTATGTTCGACGAACAGGATGAATATTTCACCGGGAACAAACGAGAGAATGCGGAGCAGCTTTTGACCATGCTGCTCGCTTGGTTCCGGGATTCGATCGTCTTGCGCGAGGGTTCACGCCACAATGTGTTGAATGCGGATCAGGAGGCCGACCTGACGCGTTTCATCGACCGGTTCGGCACGAAAGATCTCGAGTATTGTCTGACGTCGGTGGAACGGGCGCTCGAACTTCTCCGAAGAAATGTGTATCTTCCTCTCGTCATGCTTTCTTTATCGGTTCAATTGCGAAAAACACTTCATGCAGGATAAGTTCAAACGACTTCTCGTCACCTCGGCCCTTCCGTATGCCAACGGACACATCCATCTCGGGCATCTGGCGGGCTGTTACATTCCGTCCGATATTTATACCCGGTATCAGCGGCTGTGCCGGCGCGACGTTTTGCATATCTGCGGTTCGGATGAACACGGCGTAGCAATCACCATCTCAGCAGAGAAGGAAAAAACCACGCCGCAGGCGATCGTCGATAAATATCATCATGCCAACAAAGCGACCTTTGCCGCGTTCGGCATCCGCTTCGACAATTACTCCCGCACATCGCTTCCCATTCATCACGAAACAGCGAAGGAATTTTTCCTCGATCTTGCGGAAAAGGGATTTCTTGTTCCGAAAGAGCAGGAACAGTTTTATGATGCCGAAGCGAAGATGTTCCTGCCGGACCGGTACGTCGAGGGGACCTGTCCGAATTGCGGTTACGACAAGGCGCGCGGCGATCAATGCGACAATTGCGGAAAATATTACGACCAGCTCGATTTGCGCTCCCCCCGCAGCTTGATTTCGGGAAAAACACCGGTGGTGAAAAGGACGAAACATTGGTACTTCACCCTCGGAAAATTTCAAGAACGTCTGGAACAATATGTGGAATCGCACGCGGGCGACTGGAAAGAGAACGTGCTGCAGCAGACCCGCAGCTGGCTGAAAGAAGGATTGCAGGACCGCGCCGTCACCCGGGATTTGAGCTGGGGTATTCCCGTTCCGGTGGAAGGGGGCGAAGGAAAGGTGATTTATGTGTGGTTCGACGCCGTACTCGGTTATATCTCCTCCACCAAAGAATGGGCGCTGAATCACGGAGATCCGGACCGGTGGAAAAAATATTGGTGCGACCCATCAACGCGGTACGTGGCTTTTTTGGGAAAAGATAATATCGTTTTTCATACGATCGTCTTTCCGGCGGAATTGATGGCGAAACAAGGGTACATTCTTCCGGACAATGTTCCTGCCAACGAATTTCTGAATTTGGAAGGGGGCAAGTTCTCTAAAAGCAGGAACAACGCGATCTATGTGAAGGACATTGTCGAAAAATATCCGGTGGACGTCTTCCGGTACACCTTGGCGACGAACCTGCCCGAAACGAAAGATTCGGATTTTTATTGGAAAGATTTTCAGGCGAAGAACAACAACGAACTCGCCGACATCTACGGCAATTTCATCAATCGCACGACAACGTTTGCCGCAAAAAATTTCGGCAATGCCGTTCCGCAGCGTTCGGCGTTGAATGAACGGGATGCCGAGATTCTCACGTTCGTGCGTTCCGCGCCGGAGCGGATCGGCGGGCAGATCGAACAATTTAAGTTCCGCGATGCGGCGATGGAGATGATGAACGTGGCGCGCGCCGCCAACAAATATTTTAACGACAGTGAACCGTGGAAAACGGCGAAATCGTCCCCCGAACAATGCGGCACGACGATCAATATTTGCCTGAATATCGTCCGTTCTCTGGCGATACTTTTTTCGCCGGTGATCCCTTTTTCATCGGAAAAAGTGTGGAACATTCTGAATCTCGGCACTTCGATCGACGACGAACGGTGGGAAACCGCCGGCGAACCGGTTCTGCCGGCCGGACACCGGCTGGGCGATTCGGTCATTTTATTCACCAAAATCGAGGATACGACCATCGAACAGGAATTATCGGCGCTCGGAACGGGAAGTACCGGAACGGCAGCCGCACCGACAACACATGCTCCTCTGAAACCGCAAGTGACCGTGGACGATTTCGCGAAGATCGATCTTCGAACGGCGAAAGTGCTCTCGGCCGAACCGGTGCCGAAATCAAAAAAATTGTTGAAACTGCAGATCGATCTCGGATTTGAACAGCGGCAGATCGTGGCCGGAATCGCCGAAAAAATGACGGCAGAACAGATCGTCGGCCGATCGATCATCGTCGTGGCAAACCTCGCGCCGGCGAAATTGATGGGAGTAGAGTCGCAGGGAATGCTGCTTGCCACCGCGGCGGACGGAGAAAATTTCGCGTTGCTCACCACATCCAAAGACACGGAAACGGGAGTCGGAATAAAATGATCGTCATTACCGGAGGTGCGGGATTTATCGGCAGCGCCATGCTCGCCAAATTAAACGAACAGGGGGAAACGGATATCCTGGTCGTGGACGAACTCGGTACCGGCGCGAAATGGAAAAATCTCGTCGGCAAACAGTTCACCGATTACGTGCACAAGGACAATTTCATCGAAATGCTCCTGAACGAACGGCTGCCGAAGGTGGAAGCGATTATCCACATGGGGGCGAATTCTTCCACGACGGAAAAGGATGTCGATCACCTGATGGAGAATAACTACCGCTATTCCAAGATCCTGGCGGAGTGGTCCATTCGGAAAAAAGCGCGGTTCATTTATGCAAGCAGCGGTGCCACGTACGGCGACGGCGCACTCGGATTTTCGGATGACGACGACACGTCGGCAAAACTCATCCCGCTGAACGCGTACGGTTACTCGAAACAAATCTTCGATCTCTGGGTGCTGCAGAACGCACTGCAGAACAAAGTGGCCGGGATCAAGTTCTTCAACGTGTTTGGTCCCAACGAGTACCATAAAGGGGACATGCGAAGCCTGGTGTGCAAGGCCTATGCGCAGATCCAGGAGATCGGAAAGATCAAACTGTTTAAATCCTACAAGCCGGAATACAAACACGGCGAACAGGTGCGCGATTTCGTGTATATCAAGGATTGTACGGATGTGTTGTGGTGGCTGTTGAACACGCCGAAAGTGAACGGCATCTTCAACCTCGGCACCGGGCAGGCGCGGACATGGAACGACCTTTCCCGTTCGGTGTTTTCGGCGCTCGGCCTCGCTCCCAATATCGAATACATCGACATGCCGGAAGAGATCCGCGGCGCGTATCAATACCGTACCGAAGCATCGGTGGAAAAATTGTTCCGCGCCGGCTGCCCGGTCCGCTTCCGTCCGCTGGAAGATGCCGTGAAGGATTATGTGCAGGGTTATCTTCATCCGGACGTTAAATATCTTTAATTGTGAATTGAAGAGAAAAAAAGATATTTTTGTTGTATCAACGATACCATCGTGACCACATTTTCCCTCATACGGCATTTTCTCGAGACGATCTATATTTCGTCCTTCATCCTTTCCGACAGTACGTACCGGAACGTCCGTTTCGGCATCGCGTAATCAATCCATTGTTTTTTTTCAGAAATTATTTCACGGCATGGGAAAGGATATTCCATGAATTGGGTTATTCTTATCATTGCAGGGTTGTTTGAAGTCGGATTTGCCTCCTGTTTGGGAAAGGCAAAAGAGACCACCGGCACGGAATCGGCGCTCTGGATGGGAGGTTTTTTTCTTTGTTTGACGATCAGCATGTACCTGTTGTATAAAGCATCGCTCACACTGCCGATCGGTACGGCGTACGCAGTGTGGACCGGCGTCGGAGCGGTCGGCACGGTGATTGTCGGAATTATTTTTTTTAAGGAACCGGCCGATTTTTGGCGGTTGTTGTTCCTGACCACGTTGATCGGATCCATTGCCGGACTGAAGTTCGTCTCCGATCATTAAACGCAAAATTGTTCATAACATCATTTATCATACACGAGGAGAGAGAACCATGAAGAAAAAAGATCTTTTAAAAGAGGTTGTCAAACAAGTGGACGCGAAAAAATTCGATTCCACGCCGATCATCAACGCGATGCGCGACATGTCCTTCAGCTCGCGCGATACGGCGCGGGCGACCGATATTTTCCGCAAGATGATCGAACACAACGGCTGCACCAACGCCCTTGTTCTCGCCGGAAGCACCAGCGCCGGAGGGTGCATGAACGTGTATGCGGACATGGTGAAATACAACATGGTGGATATGGTCGTCGCCACCGGTGCGTCGATCGTGGATATGGATTTCTTCGAAGCGCTCGGTTTCAAACATTACAAAGGAACGCCGTTTATCGACGACAACATGCTGCGGAACAACTATGTCGACCGGATTTACGACACGTACATCGACGAGGAAGCGCTGCAGATCTGCGACGGCACCATCTATGCGATTGCCGAATCCCTCGAACCGCGGCCGTACTCCTCCCGTGAATTTATTTACGAGATGGGGAAATGGCTGAAGAAAAACGCAAAGAAAAAGGATTCGCTCATTGAACTGGCGTACGACAACAACGTGCCGATCTTCTGTCCGGCCTTCACGGATTCGTCGGCCGGATTCGGTCTGGTGAAACATCAGCACGAGCGCATCAAAGCGGGAAAACCGTATCTGACCATCGACTCCATCCGCGACTTCTACGAACTGACGCAGATTAAAATGAAGGCGAAGACCTCCGGACTGTTTATGATCGGCGGCGGCGTACCGAAGAATTTTATTCAGGATACGGTCGTCTGCGCGGAAGTGCTCGGCGTGGATGTGCCGATGCATGAGTACGCCATTCAAATCACGGTGGCGGACGTTCGCGACGGCGCCTGTTCTTCGTCGACCCTGAAAGAGGCGAGTTCCTGGGGAAAAGTGGAAACCACCTACGAACAGATGGTGTATGCCGAAGCGACCACGGTTGTTCCGTTGATCTTCAGCTATTTGTATCACAACGCGAACTGGAAAAAGCGGAAAAAATACGAATGGACGAAGATCTTCCAGAAGTAATCGAACAAAAAACCCTCTTTTTACGGAGGGTTTTTTGTTTTCTTCCGTTGCATTTCGGGGAAGTCGTGACTATATTTTCGAACACAAAATTGAAATTTTTTTGACGAAAGGATGTATTCATGGAAACGGTGATACGCTACATCGAATCAAATAAAGACCGGTATCTTTCCGAATTGAAGGATTTTCTTGCCATACCCAGCGTCAGTTCCCAATCGAACCACAACGGAGACATTCAGTTGTGCGCCCAGTGGGTGGCGGATCATATGCGTACGATCGGCATGAACAACGTAAAGATCATGCCGACCCCCGGTCATCCGGTGGTATACAGCGAATGGCTGGGAGCCCCCGGCGCGCCGACCGTGCTGATGTACGGCCACTATGACGTGCAGCCGGTCGATCCGTTGAATCTCTGGACCTCGCCGCCGTTCGAAATGTCGATCCGCGGCGAAAATATTTTTGCGCGCGGTTCGGCGGACGACAAAGGGCAGGTCTTCATCCACTTTAAAGGGATCGAAGCGCTGATGAAACAGTACGGAAAACTTCCGGTGAACATCAAAATGTTGATCGAAGGGGAGGAAGAGATCGGAAGCCGGAATCTGGAAAATTTCGTAAAGCAAAACAAAGAGTTGTTAAAATCGGACTTGGTATTGATCTCCGATTCCTCCATGTATGCGAAAGGCGTTCCCTCCATTGCCTACGGTCTTCGCGGGTTGGCCTACCTGGAAATCGAAGTGACCGGCCCGAACCGCGATCTGCATTCGGGAACGTTCGGCGGAGCGGTGCACAATCCCGTCCAGGCATTGGCGGAGCTGATCACCGCGTTGCACGATAAACAAAACAAAGTGAACATCCCCGGATTCTATAAAGATGTCCGTCCGCTCACGGCTGTGGAACGGGCCGCCTATAAAAAATTACCGCACAGCGATAAAGCATATGCGAAAGATCTCGGCGTGAAGGAGTTGTGGGGGGAGAAGGGATTTTCCACACATGAACGGACCTGGGCGCGGCCGACCTTGGAAGTGAACGGCATGTGGGGCGGTTATATCGGCGAAGGAGCAAAAACCGTGCTCCCGTCGAAAGCGTATGCCAAAATATCTTGCCGTCTGGTGCCGGATCAAACGTCGGACAAAATTTCGAAACTGGTGGTGAAACATATTCAAAAAATTGCACCAAAATCGGTAGAGGTGAAAGTAAAGCTGCATCACGGCGGCGAAGCGGCGATTACGCCGATCGATTCTCCCGGCGTGAAAGCGGCAGTCTCGGCGCTCGAAAAAGGATTCGGCAAAAAACCGTTGTATCAACGCGAAGGGGGTTCCATTCCGATCGTGGTCCAGTTCAAAAAACTGCTCGGACTCGATACCGTTCTTCTCGGGTTCGGACTCCCCGATGAGAACGCCCATTCTCCCGACGAACATTTGAACATCAATAATTTTTACGGCGGGATCAAAACATCGGTCCACTTCTTCAATGAATTGCCGGCATTCTGGGCGAATGCTTCCAAAACGAAGAAAAAAAAGTAACGCACACACGAGACGTTTTTCCACCTTCAAAGGTCAGACCCCGCGTCTGACCTTTGTCTTATCGAACCGAAATGAAAATTTACACCAAAACCGGTGACACCGGCGAAACGGCACTCTTCGGCGGAAAGCGGGTGCCGAAGGACGACCTTCGGATCGAAGCGTATGGATCGGTGGACGAGCTCAACTCTGTCATCGGTATCATCCGTTCCTTCCGGCCGGTGAACGACATCGATGCGACTCTGGCGTTGATCCAGAATCAACTGTTTGAACTCGGCGCCGATCTCGCGACACCGTCGGATCGGCAGAATTCGATTATTCCCCGGATCAAACGTTCGCAGATTACGGCGATGGAAAAAAAGATCGATGCCGTCGAACGTCGTCTCCCGCCGTTACAAGCGTTCATTCTTCCCGGCGGTACGGCTTCCGCAGGGTTTTTACATCTTGCCCGAACGGTCTGCCGCCGCGCCGAACGGTGCGTCGTGCGGCTTGCCCGCAACGAACGCATCGGCAGCGATGTGATCGTCTATTTGAACCGACTTTCCGATCTGCTGTTTGTGCTGGCGCGATATGCCAATCAAACAGAGAACGGGACGGAGACCGAATGGCACAGCGGGAAACGGAAAGTGAAACAGAAGCGGTGAGCGCCGCCGTCCGCGATGGGAACGGCGGAAAAGATTTCGTATATTGCGGTATAATTTCAGTATCAGAGGAAAAAGGATTTCAATGTTAAAGTTTTTCAGCGGGCTTTTCGGAAGCAAAAAGGAAAAAGATGTGACGGTCCTGCAGCCGGTCGTGCAGGAGATTAACGAACAATTTGCGCTGTTGGAACAGCTCTCCGACGACGAACTGCGGGGAAAAACGGCGGAGTTTCGGAGACGGATTACCGAAGCATTGGCGGAGATCCGCGGCCGGATCGACGAAGTGAATCAAGCGCTAGCCGCCGAAGAAGATACGGCGAAACGGGAAGAACTCTACGCGCAGTTGGACGATTTACAGAAGGAAGAGTCCGATGAAATGAAGGACGTATTGAACGATCTGCTTCCGGAAGCGTTCGCCGTCGTCAAAGAGACATGCCGGCGTCTGGTCGGCAAAGAGTTCGACGTGGTGGGGCATAAGATCAAATGGGAAATGGTCCCGTACGACGTGCAGTTGATGGGCGGAGTTGTTTTGCATCAAGGGAAAATTGCGGAAATGGCGACCGGCGAGGGGAAAACACTCGTCGCTGTTGCGCCGATGTATCTGAATGCGCTGGCCGGCAAAGGGGTTCATCTCGTCACAGTGAACGATTATCTCGCCCGCCGCGACAGCGAATGGATGGGGAATGTGTTCAAATTCCACGGCATGACCGTGGGCTGCATCGTGACGAATCAAAATCCGTTCGTCCGCCGGGAACAATACAACTGCGATATCACCTACGGCACCAACAATGAGTTCGGTTTCGACTATCTCCGCGATAATATGGTGCATACGCCGGACGAGATGGTGCAGCGGGGACATTATTATGCGATTGTCGACGAGGTCGATTCGGTGTTGATCGACGAAGCGCGGACGCCGCTGATCATCAGCGGACCGGTGGAGGTGGACGACCACAAATACAATGAAATGAAACCGCGCGTGGAGCGGCTGGTCAGCACGCAGAAAAATCTCGTGGCGAAGATGGTCGCCGAAGCGGAAAAGCTGCTCAACGACGGTAAAAAAGAGGAGGCCGGCATACTCCTGTTCCGCGCCCATCGCGGCGATCCGAAGAACAACAAGCTGATCAAACTGTTCTCCGAAGGGGGACCGAAAAAACTGATGCTGGAAACCGAATCGGTCTACATCGCCGAACAGAACAAACGGCTCCATGAGATCGACGACGAATTGTATTACGCGGTGGATGAAAAAAACCATTCGATCGATCTGACCGAAAAGGGGAGAGAGTTTCTCGCCAGCGGCGCCGACAAGGATATGTTCGTCCTTCCCGACGTGGGGATGGAAGTCAGCGTGCTGGAAAACGATTCGTCGATGTCGTACGAACAAAAACAGCTGAAGAAGGATGAGATCAACAAGCTGTATGCGGAGCGGAGCGACCGCGTTCACACCGTCCGCCAATTGCTGCGGGCGTATTCCTTGTACGAAAAGGATGTGGAATACGTTGTGACCGACGACGGCAAGGTGCAGATCGTGGATGAATTTACCGGCCGCATTCTGCACGGACGCCGTTATTCGGACGGACTGCATCAGGCAATCGAAGCCAAAGAAGGGGTGCATGTCGAGCGGGACACGCAAACGATGGCGACCGTGACGCTGCAGAATTATTTCCGGCTCTATAAAAAACTCGCCGGCATGACCGGTACGGCGGAAACGGAATCGGCGGAATTTTTCGACATCTACAAGCTGGATGTGGTGGTCATTCCCACCAACAAAAAAGTGATCCGGGAAGATCTGAACGACCTTGTCTACCGCACCAAACGGGAAAAATACAACGCGTTGATCGCGCAGATCAAAGAACTGCGCGCGAAACAGCAGCCGGTTCTCGTCGGCACCACGAGCGTCGAGGTTTCCGAGACGGTGAGCCGGATGTTGAGCCGCGAAAAAATTCCCCACAATGTGTTGAACGCCAAACAACATCAGCGCGAAGCGGAGATCGTGACGAATGCCGGATTGCCGGGAGCAGTCACCATTGCCACGAACATGGCGGGCCGCGGTACGGACATCAAACTCGGTCCCGGCGTCCGGGAAGCGGGCGGCCTCGCCATCATCGGTACGGAGCGGCATGAAGCACGCCGCATCGACCGGCAGCTGCGCGGCCGCGCCGGCCGACAAGGCGATCCCGGATTGACGAAATTTTTCCTCTCGCTCGAAGACGATCTGATGCGGCTGTTCGGCAGCGACCGGATCGCCTCCGTGATGACACGGATGGGCGCGGAAGAAGGTGAAGTGATCGAACATTCCATGATCACCCGGATGATCGAGCGGGCGCAGAAAAAAGTGGAAGAGAACAACTTCGGCATCCGCAAACGGCTGTTGGAGTACGACAACGTGATGAACCAGCAGCGCGAAGTGATCTATTCCAAACGGCGTCATGCGCTCCTCGGAGAGTATCTGGACGACGACATTCAGCGGATGCTCGAGGATTATGTGGACGATGTCGTGGAGCGCCACTATGAACCCGGCACGCTCGACGAGATGAAGGATGAACTGCGCACCAATTTGCTGATCGACGTGCCGATGACGCCGACCGAATTCCAATCGCACGGCGCGGCCGGGGTCAAAGAAAAAGTGATCGACGCAGCCCGGGCGTTCCTCCGGCGAAAGCGGGAGACGATCGGCGACGAAGCGATGAATTTCATCCAAAAGATCTCTTTGCTCCAGGTGATCGATTCCCGCTGGAAGGAACACCTCCGCGAGATGGACGATCTGAAGGAAGGAATTTACCTCCGCGCGTACGGACAGAAGGATCCGATTCTGGAATACAAATCCGAAGCGTACAAAATGTTCGTGGAACTGCTGGGATTGATCAACCGCGAATCGTTGAACATGGTGTTCAAACTTTTCCCCGAAAATCAGCAGCAGCTGGAGGCGCAGCAGCAGCGCCGGGGATTCAACCGGGAACGGATGACGATGACCCATTCGGCCGCCACCGGAATGGGAATTCAAGGAAGCGTCGACGGCGAGGAGGGTGCCGAGCGGCAACAGCAGCATCAACCGCCGAAAGTGCAGCAGCTCGTCTCCGGCGACAAAGTCGGACGAAACGATCCGTGCCCATGCGGAAGCGGAAAAAAATATAAAAACTGCCACGGAAAGAATGCCTGAAAACGGAATCGACCGTTTGAGTTCCCCCGCACTTTTCACCGTTCACACGTACGGCCGGAAAATCTCGGGCGGAACTGCGGTGCTGATCGCCGTTTTGATGGTGTGGGGTTGTTCCCCGACCATTCAGGATCTCGAAGCGTGCCGGAGCAAACTCTCCGTCACGCTTTTTTCTTTGATGGAATCGGCTGAAACCGATACCGTTCGTTTTGACATCGTTGCCGCCGTCCGCGATACATCCGGCCTGCGTACTCAGTTTCCTGCCTTGTCGACGCCGAACGGCGCCGTTGCGCTCGGTCACTTGACGAAACGGCAAATTATCTCATTATGTTCGCATCCGAATGTCGAAACGATCGATCGATCGAGAACGTTGTTCCCCAAATAATCACCTGCACGGAGGATCCATGAAGAGATTCGTCGCACTGTTCGTTTATTGTCTTGTTCTGACCGCACCGGTCGTTTCGCAATCGATGAATCGATCGAAGATCGATTTCCGTCTGCTGGAAGAGATGGAAAACACCGGCGGGAAGGCAACCGCCGCCCCTATAAAATTTTTCCGGTCAACGGATCCGGCCGGTACAGCCGACGTGATCGTTCACACTTCTTCCGCCGGCGAAGCGGTCTCCGCCGGTGCCGTTCCAATGGCGGTGTATCCGACATTTTTTACGGCACGGCTGGACAGAGAAACAATCGCCCGGTTAAGTATGCTCGAAAGCACCACC
>CAZRWF010000064.1:0-15249 GCA_964603685.1 uncultured Chitinophagaceae bacterium | reverse complement strand
CCGCCGAGCAGGGAATGGATTTTCGACTCCGGATGATCCTTTAACAGGGCGATCGTCCGTTGTGACAAGTACCGTTGTCCGATATACGCTTCTACACATCCGGCCGATCCGCATTTGCACCGTACGCCGTTATGGTCGATCGAAATATGTCCGATTTCGCCGGCGCCCCCATGCGGACCGCGGTAAATCCGACGGTCCATAATGATCCCGCCGCCGACACCCGTTCCCCAAATAACAAATAAAAAATCGGGATGATCTTTTCCGGCGCCGAACTTCGATTCAGCCAGCGCGGCAACATTGGCGTCGTTATCGACAACCACCTTCATTGAAAATATTTTTTCGATTTCGCTGCCAAGCGGGAAAACATCCCATTGCGGAAAATTCGCCGGGTGTTTAATGATCCCGCCCGGATTTTCTACGATGCCGGCTGCCGCAATGCCGATGCCGGAGACCGGCTTTCCGCCGGCACGGGAGAGAACCTCTCGCACACTCTTCTCGATCTGTGCAACAACCGCCTCCGGTCGATCTTCCGCCGGGGTCGGCAGTTTGGACTGGGCCGTAATTGTTCCGTTGTTATCTACCAATGCAGTTTTTACCGTTGTGCCGCCGAGATCAATGCCGATTGCGAAATGAGACATGGAGTATCAAATGTAATGTTGAGGTTGGGAGATGTTGGATGCCGGATGTTCGATAATAAAAATATTCGTTGTTTAATGGCAGACAACTGATATCTGATGTGAAAGACTAATTATTAATTTTATAAGGTATAATGGATAATGTATAATGTTTGTTACTGTCAGCTTTTTTCTCGTGTATCCGGTTTTTTCTTCTTCCAGAGAAATTCCAGCCGTTCCTTGATCTGTTTTTCTCTGCCGTTCTCCGTGGGATGATAAAACTGAGCATCTTTTAAACGATCCGGCAAGTGTTGCTGAGGGATAAAATTATTGTCATACTCATGGGCGTAACGATAATTTTTTCCGTAATCCAATTCCTTCATCAATTGCGTGGGAGCGTTGCGCAGGTGCAGCGGCACGGGAAGATTCGGCAGCCGGCGGACCGCTTCCGCCGCATCGGTGATGGCGGTATACGAAGCGTTGCTTTTCGGGGCGGAAGAAAGATAGGTGGCAACATGAGAGAGGATGATCCTCGCTTCGGGCATTCCGACGTAATCCACGGCGCTGAATCCGTCCACGGCGAGCATTAATGCGACCGGATCGGCATTGCCGATATCTTCCGACGCCAGTATGATCATGCGCCGGGCGATAAATTTCGGATCTTCTCCCCCTTCCAGCATACGCGCCAACCAATAGACCGCCGCATCGGGATCGCTCCCCCGCATACTTTTGATGAACGCTGAAATGATATCGTAGTGCTGCTCCCCTTTTTTGTCGTACAGCGAATATTTTCTCTGGAACGCCTCCTCCAAAATTTCTTTCGTTATGTGCCGCACCCCCGCCCCGTCAGCTTCTGCGATTTGAAACGCGATTTCGAGGCCGTTCAACAGTTTTCGCGCGTCGCCGCCGGAAAGGAGAAAAAAATATTCACGATCGTCGATCCGTACCGTTCGATCGTTGATGATGCTGTCGTTCGCAAGCGTTTGCGACAGGATCGACTCTAATTCCGCCGTGCCGAACGGCTCCAGGACAAAAACGCGCATCCGTGAAAGCAACGGTGCAATCACTTCGAAGGAAGGATTTTCCGTCGTCGCTCCGATGAGGGTGATCGTCCCTTTTTCCACCGACGCCAGCAATGCATCCTGCTGTGCTTTGTTGAACCGGTGAATCTCATCGATAAACAGAATCGTCCGTCGAGATGACCGCCGGAATTCTTCCGCCTGTGCGATCACATCGCGAACATCCTTTACGCCGGAGGAGACGGCGTTCACGGCGAAAAATTCGGAATGTGTCTGTTGCGCGATGATGCGCGCCAACGTCGTCTTTCCGACGCCGGGCGGTCCCCATAAAATACACGAGCGCATCTCGTCCTTCTCCACCATCTGCCGGAGCGGTTTTCCCGGCGCCAGCAGGTGCGACTGACCCACAAACTGGTCAAGTGTCGCCGGACGCACCCGTTCCGCGAGAGGTGCGGTGAGTCGGTCCGATTGTTCCGGGGAAGGATTATTTTTTGGGGACAACTTTATAGACCTTTTCATTTTCACGGACCATGCCGTATTTTTCCCGCGCCACTTTTTCCACCGCTTTCGGATCGCCGTCCAACGCTTTGGACTGGTCCTTCAGTTTTTTCTGTTCTTCTTCCGCGGCGCGGATCTTTTCCAACATCGCCGTCTTTTCCATCTCCAGCATGATCCGCGGAACGACGCCGTTATTATTGAACAACACATACAGGAAGAGCAGGAACGACGCAATGACGATCACCGTCGCCCGTTTGTTCTCTTTGACGGTTTCCGCGATGTTTTCGGGCGTCACGTGTTTCTTTATTTTTCGATAAAACTTCATGTGAGGATTGAAATGTAAGAACAATTGACGTAAGTTAAAAATGAACGACGGATCGGAAGCGCGGGTCACATTACGGATCAACGCGTCCGGCTCGATTTCAACCGACCGGTATTCCATTGAAAACATTATCTGAATTCCTCTCACATTCCTTTTCGGCCGTACCGTCGCGGCAGTTGCGTCCCGGTGAATGCCAAAGTTCCCGTTTGGTGAGATGTTCCCTCTGTGCAGCCTCCCGACTGGATTATACCTCCGAATTGCGGAACAAACAGGCCGCCATCGACGAATTTTGGAACGGTCTCGGAACCGGCATCCGGTGTTCACCGCTCGTCCCCTCCCCGTCGGGACGGCACTACCGGACGGTGAGCAAACGAAAGGCATTCATCGCCGGAAAAAAATTTTCCCTCGGATTAATCGGCGTCGACGAGGAGACATCACGGAGTTTTCCGCTGGATGTCGGGGAATGCGTGATTGAACCGGCATCGCACGGCCGCATTTATGAAACGATCCAACGCTCGTTGCAGCGCAAAGAGCAGTCGACACTGGTGAAGGAATTTAATTACGTCATCGTCAAGGGAGACGACCGGGAAGCGGTGGTGATCTTTAACATGAACCATTTTTCCTCCGCCAACCGGCGGGAGGTAAACGCCCTGTCCAAACAGTTAACATCTGCCGTACCGGCTGTCTCCGGCGTGTTCGTGTTTATGGATGAGGAGCGATCCCGGTATTATCTCTCCGGAACCCCGCGAAAAGGGGCGCAATCCAATCCCCGACCCCTGACGAAAATTTTCGGAAATGATTCGCTCTTTCATCAAACAAGCGGGAAAAAATTCCTCTATTCACCATTGTCCTTTTCACAGACTAATCATTCGATCCTGAACGAATTCACCACCACCGCCGCCTCGCTCTTGAATGTCTCATCGAACGACGTACTGTTCGACCTGTATTGCGGGTACGGACTTTTTTCCGTGACGATGGCATCCTCCGTCCATTCGGTGATCGGCATAGAATTGTCGCGAAGTTCCATCAACGATGCAATCGGCAACGGCACTAGGAATAAAGCGACGAATGTCCGTTTTTACGCCGCCGATATTTCCACCGAAACGCTGCCTCGATTTTTTCCGGAACGCCGGACGTCGGGAGATCGTCCGCTGAAGTTTCTTCTTGATCCCCCCCGCAACGGCACAGCGGACGGGGTAATCGATTTTCTTGCCGCTCAACGCCCCGCCGCCGTTCTCCATATCTTTTGCAATGCCGATGTGATCGGAAAAGAATTACGCCGTTGGAAGAACGGCGGTTATCTTCCGGTGAAGGCGGTGCCGTTCGACATGTTCCCCGGAACCGGTGAGATCGAAATGATGGTGTTGTTGGAGAGAAAATAGTCCCGTTTTACTCCGAAATAGTCACGCGGCGGTTGATTGTCCGGCACCCGGTCAGTACATTACCTCAATCACTCTATCGAGGTCGCCATGAAACCTCTTGTGCTGACTCTCCTGTGCCTCTTCGTTGGCGGTTGCGCTTCGACCAGTGAAATCACCGAAATCACTCTTCCGGAGATCATCTACCAACATCCGTTGCCGCCGTTCCCAAAGCCGATTTCTTCGCCGACTCTCCGCATTGAATTACAAATCCATGTATCGGAAACCGGAGACGTGCTGGATGCATCCATGACCAGCAGCAGCGGCGCTCCGGGATGGGACACGCTCGCCCTGGCCGCGGTGAAACGCTGGCGGTATCTTCCGGCTCGGGGTGACGGAAAACCGATGAGCATCTGGCTGCGACAACCGGCGATCGTCCGTTTTTCGGAACCGAACTACCTTACCCTTGCACTGATCGCGTGCACGACGCCGGAATCCGCCGATTCCGCCTTTGCGGCGTTGCGCGGCGGAATGACATTTTCGGAAGCGGTGGAGAAATTTTCGACGGAGAGGGACAAACAGAACGGCGGCAGGATCGGTGTGGTGAACATTCAGACATATCCGGAGAAGATCAAAACCCCGTTGTCACGTCTCGGTGTCGGGGGATATTCGTCGCCGCACAAATACGGGGACCGGTACGTGATCTTCACTCGACTGCCCGACTGAAAGAAAGGGCTACGGAGCGTAGGAATTCACTGCCGCCGCCGTCATCACATTCCATTGTGTCTCCGAAATTTCTCCGGACCAGGAACATTTTTCCCGCGGAACAAATGCAAATGAAGTTTTGTGCCGCAGTGTTCCGTAGATGGTGACGGCAGCCAACACGCTGCCATGAATGCTCGGATGGAAGTCATCCGATGAATAAAGCGGAAGAGTGGGATCGACGGACCAGGCGAGTTTCCACGCTTTTCCGGCGGGACATAACAACGCATTGGTCGCCGCGGCGGCATTGGCATAGGAGAGGATAACATTGTCGTGATCGAACGATCGCGCTAGCGAAGGCCACACGGTGTAGACCGCCAGTTTCGTTTTGTTCGTCAAAGAACAGAGTGCGGCGAATTGCCGTGCATATTCCAGCAATAATACCTGCGATTCGGGAAGTGCCGACGGACCTTGTTGCACCACCACTACGTCATAGATCCCCTTGGCGATCTCCTTTTGCACCACACCGGCGATCAAATGATCCCCGAGGGAGTAATTCGGATTTGCCAGCATTCCATAAATCAGCGTCACCGAATCGTGCAATGCGATCTCCGCGCACAGCGCGGGAAGATTGTTCGTGTAGGTGAGGCTGTTTCCGACGAAGAGGACTCGCAGTGTGTCCGGCGTGGATGGACCGTTGGTCGGTCCGGAGATCGTTTTTTCGTCGGCCGAACAACCGGCGATGATGGTAAGAAGGAGGAGGAATCGTTTCATGGGATTTTTTTTATGACAATCTCGTCATTTCCGGTCACCCAAGGAACGACAATTCGACGAAACGGCCTCCTGCCGTGACGGACGAAATCCACAAAAAGACAGAATTACTGCCGAAACGGAACTTCAATATCCGCGGCAATTTTCCAGCGATCTTCCTTTTTCCAGACACGGAGATAACCGGCGGAATCGCCGGCAGACGTGACGGCATAACCGTACACAAATCCCATATCGCCGGATGCGGCGATATTCCATGCGAGCGGTATATACGTCGACCGATGGGTGCCGGAAACAAAACGATCCAGCGATTCCCGTTTATTTTTCCCGGGAGCAACACCGGACCGGTACACTCGTGCATTGTTCGCGGCGAATCGTTCCCACACGGAAGCGGATAACGGTTTTTTCAATCGGGTGTTGAATTCTTTTTCGGCTTCTTCCATGGTGTTTCCTTTCGACGTGTTTCCGGACTGGCGGGACGACGGGAGCATGAGGGAAAATTGTTCCTTTTCTTCCGGCAGTTGTTCTTTCGGGAATCCCAGTCCGACATCGGCGATCACTTTCCATTCTCCTTCCGGACCTTTTTTCCACACCGAAAAATAGTACCCCACACGCGATGCCGTATCCGTCCGATGTGACCGCCTCTCCCACGGTCCGGTCGAAATTCCATAATTGCCGGAGGCCGCTACTTCGACCAGCACCGGTCGCCAGATGAGGTGCGTCGTTCCGGCCGGCGCGTTCCGATACAGATCTTTGCCGTTCACCGGATGCGGATTGAACATAACGCAGTCGTCCGCCAAAAATTGAAGGAACGATTCTTTCACCCCCGCACGATCGGACGCTGCGGAAAAAGCCCGTTCCGCATCGGCTAATTCATCCGCCGGGGTCCGCGATTGACCCAAGAGCAACGAAACGAGAAAGAGACAAGTGGCGATCCATCGTGCTGAATTCACCAATCTGTTTTTTTTCATTTTAAGAGTGTCATTTTGTGTGTTGCCGTGAACGATCCGGCGCGCAGCGTGTAATAATAGATTCCGCTCGCAAGATGTTCGGCCGAAAAATTCACCCGGTGTTCACCCGCATCGAGCTGTTCATGGACGATCTCGGCGACCGTTCTTCCCAAAAGATCAAAGACGGTCAATGATACGTCGCCGGCCTCCCGGAGGGAAAACACGATCGTCGTGGTCGGATTAAATGGATTCGGGTAGTTGGGGCTGAGCGAATATTCCCACGGCGTACTCCGCCGATCACCGACACCGAGCGTACCAGTGAGCCGGAAGCGCATGATTTTTTCCCTCGTCGTCGTGTCTTCTCCCCGAACGGATTTGAACAAGATCTTCGGAGCATAATTCCCCAGAAATGTTTTCACGATCTGACGCGGATAAAAAGTAAACGTCACCGTTAACGAATCGCCGGGCGGGATCGACAGTACGGAGGCCGACAACTGGACCGCACTCGGAGGATTCATCACTCCGGGAACGAGCGAAAGAAGCACCGAATCTTTTCCCGTTCCGCGATTATAAATAGTGATCGTCGTATCCTTTGCGATCGTGTTGATATCCAGCGTACCGAAGTTGTGTTCGTTCGTGTTCACCTCCATCAACGGCGTCGGAATGGAGTTCGCATTCAATTGCACGATGAGAGGATTCGGCTTGAAAGTGGAATTATGGAACAGGCGCAGCGTGTCCACATAGCGTTTGGTCGCAGTCGGTTTCCAGTGGAAATGGATGTATTCCGAGGAATTGACGCCGACTATCCGGGGAACGGAAAAACCGGGGCGTATGTCGGGAGTGGTGATCGACACACTGTCCAATCGGGCCGGCGACGCACCGAAATTTCCGAGATAGACATGGATGGATGCCGAGTCACCAGCCAGCCGGTACAGGAAGGTATGGCTCGGGAGTGGAGTAAAAAGACTCGGTCGCGAAAAAGCGAAAAAATGTTTTGCGGCGGGTCCGCCGTAAGCGCCGAGGTCGTTCCTCTTCGTGCCCCGGGCGGGAAGAACCGCGAGTTCCGGATTGATCCCGAAATGAGGATCAAAATACACACTTCCGGTATCCCCCGCATCGATGGCGGGTGAAGAGGGCTGAAGCAAAAAACTCGAATCGGCAAACATCGGATCCGTGGCGATATTCCCCTGCCCCGGAAAACCGAACATGATATTGTTGTATTCCGTCGTCACGTTGGCGTTCAGGACGGCAACGGACGCGATCGGGAACGACGAATGATTCTCCCAAATGATATTGTTCTTCACCACGACATTCACATTACTGTGAATCACCATCGCTCCCCCGCGCCCGGAAAATCCGCTTGCATTCGGATTGTCCATCGCCTCATTGCCGAAGATCGTATTGTTGACGATCATGTTCGGTCGGCTGTCGCCCGGTTCAGGATTTCCGATCCACAATCCTCCCCCGCCGAAACCCTGTTTCCCTTCGATATATTGCCGGACGGAATTTTCCACGATCATGTTGTTCCGTACGATCGCGCCGGAACAATAATTCAACACGATCCCGCCGCCGTACAGCGCTTTGTTCAGCGTGATGACGTTATGTTCGATGAGCGGACTTCCGTCCCCAACGCGGATACCGCCGCCGCCGGTGCTGAGAACGTTGTTGCCGTTAAAAATTTCATTGTTCAGAATATAGTTGTGCCGGATAACGGGCGACGACAAGGTGATGAGGATTCCGCCCCCTTCGCGATACACACCGGCGCCATGTTCGTCGGTCCACCGGGTCCCTTTCCCGCCGGTCACCGTAAATCCCTGCAACACCGCCCCTTCGTTCTCTCCCGAAACGATCAGCACACAACTCGCGGTGTCCGGATGTTTCGGCTGGCTGCCATTCAGGATGGTGGAAAGGATGAACTGCGGATCGGCATTCTCATAATAACGTGACGTGACGACGATGTTCTTCCCGAGAAAGTTGATGTTCTCGAAATATGTTCCGGGAAAAACGACGACCGTATCGCCGTTCACCGCACTGTTGATCGCCGATTGAATGGCGGGATGATCGGACGGAACCTTGAGGATTTTTGCCGAAAGGATTACCGAACAGAACAGAAACGGAAGCAGAATTTTTTTCATGACAAAACCTTCGTTGGTGAATTGACGGAACATCGTTGTGCCGGTCAATCTACTGCTCAACGAACGTTAAAGAAACCGGGGAGGGACAAACATCCGTAAACGAGGGATCAACATGTGAAATTCAGAGTCCGAAAAAGGCTTTCACCTGCTTCCGAAACGTCTGTCCGATCGGGAGCTGCACTCCGGTGTCTAACACCACCACGTATTCTTCCGGAGCCCATTGTTTCATTTCTTTGATGCGCGCGGTATTGACGATTACCGAACGGTGGATCCGGAGGAACCGGGACGGGTCGAGCGACCGGTAATAATTCGTCACCGTATCGCGGAACGGGACGGTCTCGCGTTCCAGATGAAGACGAAGATAGTTCGCTTCGCTTTCGATCCACAAGATATCGGCAACGGAGACGAAGCGGACTTTCCCTCCCGATTTTACGACGGTTTTTTCGGGATACTCTTTTTTGACGGAAACCGACTCCAGGGCGTTCATCATGCGCGAAGAGAAAAGTTCTTTATCCCCGGAGCGCAGTTTTTTCCGGATACGATCGATCGATTCCCGGAAACGTTGACGGGTGAACGGTTTCAGAAGATAATCCACCGCGTTCACCTCGAACGCTTTGACGGCAAAAGCATCGTATGCCGTCACAAAAACGATCAGCGGTAACCCGTCGCCGGGAAGCCGGCGAGCGAGCGTTATACCGTCCATGCCCGGCATTTGAATGTCCAACAGGAGTAAATCTACCGATTCGTTTTTTACGGCACGGAATACCTCTTCGGCATCGGCACATTCACCGGCGATGACGACATCCTTCTCCAACTCGAGCAACGAACGGATCCGTTCCCGTGCCAGCGGTTCGTCGTCCACAATGAGGGCTTTAATGGTCATGATTTTCCGTTTCGGCCGGAATTCTGATCCGGACGGTCACTCCGCGAACAGCGTTTGCCGAAAGGGTCATCGACGCGCGGTCTCCGAACGTTGCGGTCAAGCGATTGTTCGTGTTGGCGACACCGATGCCGCGATTCACATCCTGAAACTGGTCCGCCGGCATGCCGTCGTCGGTCACTGCGATGATCACATCGGTTCCTTCCCGGACGGCAGAGATCTCCAGCCGTTGCGCGGAGGCGTATTTGGAAATGCCGTGTTTGACCGCATTTTCCACAAGCGGTTGAAGAATCAGCACCGGCAACAGAACGGATTCCGTTTCGGGTGCGATCCGTTCTTCATACACGAAGGAATTTCCGAACCGGACCATCTCGATCTGTACATAGGCCTTGATAAACCGCAGTTCTTCGCGGAGCGGTACCATCCGTTTTTCCGATGAATCGAGCGTCATGCGCAGAAAATCGCTCAACCGCACGATCATCTCTTCCGCACGGTCGGGGTCCTTCCGTACGAGCGTAATGATGGCATTCATCGTATTAAAAAGAAAGTGGGGCTGCAATTGCATCTTTAACGCATCCATCTGAGCGGCGATCAATTGCGCATGAAGCGTGGAGGCGGCCAATTCTTTTTCACGGTACCGGTCATAATAATCGATGGCGTGTTTCATCAGCACGAGGGCAACGTAGACGATCAGCATCTTATCGATGTTGTAAAAAAGGGACGTATAGAAGATGTTTGCGCTGAACGCTCCCGCGTCCGGATGGAGGAGATACAACGTCAGCCCGTGCGCCACGCACATGGCCGTCGCAATCACCAATCCCGCGGCGAAAAGAATCGATCCGTTCTTCGCGATAATATTTTTCTGCAGCGGAAACCGACCGCTCAGCCACAACGTGAGCGGCGTGCCGAACATCCACGGCACCGAAAAACCGATTTCCCAGACGAATTCTCCCCAAACACTTGCGGGTCGGTTCGTCACGGGATGTACGAGCACCATCACGCCGGTCATCACCACGGCAAATAAGGACCAGAACAACACAATATGGATCGGTTTGACCTTCATCGAACCGGAAATATAAATAAATAAATCTTCGGTTGAAGGGAACAACGCATTTCTGAGGGATAAACCGGGGTATTTTGGGGATCAACATCCATTACGGGACCGGCGATGATCCGGTCCCGGCGGATCTGTCCTTAATCGAGGATGTCGCGGGAAAATTCCTTGTCGACCACGGGGCGTTTCGGAAGTTGTGCCACCTTCCACCCGAGCGCAAAGATCGACTTGGTCACTTTCATCAGTTTGTCGAAATCGATCTTGTCGATCTCGTCGGAGACCTTGTGGTAGTCTTCGTGAATACCGTCGAAATAAAAGACGATGGGGATACCGTTCTTCGCGTAGTTGTAATGATCGCTCCGGTAGAAGAGCCGGTTCGGGTCGGCCGGATCGTCGAATTTATAATTCAATTTTAAATTCAACAAAGCGGCGTTCACCTGTTCGTTGAGCGTTCCGAGTTCCGTGCTCATCATCTTCGAGCCAATCGAAAATACTTCGTGATTGCCGGTGAAGTCGTCGTTTGCCGAATCGGCGCCCGCCGCGGTTTTGCTCCGGCCGATCATGTCGATGTTCAGCATCGTGACGATATTGTTCAAGGGAACGGTCGGGAACTGGGTGAAATATTTCGAGCCCCACAATCCTTTTTCTTCGCCGGTGTGCCAGATGAACAACAACGAACGTTTCGGCCGTGTCCCTTTCGCAAATGCCTCCGCCATGGCCATCAACCCGACCGTCCCGCTGCCGTCATCATCGGCGCCGTTGTGAATGGAGTCGCCGTTGACCGGCTCGGAGCGGATCCCGACATGGTCGTAGTGCGCGCCAAACGCCACATATTCACTTTTCAATTTGGCATCCGCGCCTTCGAGTACGGCCACCACATTGTGCGTGGATAAGGACTCGCTGTGCACCGCAACGGAGAGCGTAACTTTTTTCCCGGCCGATAACTCGAACGAAACAACCGAATCGGAAGATGATCGGGCGAACATCGACTGCACGCCGGTCTTTTCCCCGACGAACAAAGCCTCCACCAATTGTGCCGAAGCGGTGATGACCGGGACCGCACTTTTTTCTTCCGGTTTTTTAAACGCCGGAACGGATAACGTCCCCTTTTCCGTGGCGGACTTTTTCGTTTTTTCCCACGCCGTCAGTGTCTGTGCTGTGGGGATGGTGATGATCGCCAACGCCCCTTTTTCTTTCGCATAATTGGTCGGAGAATCGTAATCAATTCCGAGTTTGGTCCCGAAATCGGCCATCTTGACCCCTTTGGGATACCCGCCGGCGACGATCATAATTTTTCCTTTGACGTCGATCCCTTCGTACGGATTAATATTCTTTTTATACAGGATATAACCGTTTTGGACATATACTAACGGTGCAGATGCGACTCCGGCGACACTCGTAGCGGTGAGATCGGCGCCGAAGTTAAATCGTCGTCCGTTCACTTCCACAAACGTTTGAGCCGGAATTACGCGCGTACGCAAAAGCGGAATCCTCTGAAAGTATGTTCCGTTGTCGCCGGCCGGAGCATATCCCCAGCGGGAAAGATGGGTGGCGATAAATTTTGCGGCGATATCCAGACCGCGGGACGGAGTGTCCCGCCCTTCTAATTCATCCGATGCGATGAAAGAGAGATAATCATACAGCTGTTCTTTGGTGATCGAATGAACATTACCAAAGTCTTCCTTTTTTCCGGAAGATTTTTTTTGTGCGTAAACGAACGGCAGCGAAACCAACAACAACAGAACAAACATTCGACGAATCATGCAATCTCCTTGTGATCAATGACTCGTGAATGTAGAGGAAAAAAGCTGTTATTCCAATATTTTTCTCCGCGCGAAACGTTTTACAATTGTTAGGATCGTTTTATTTTACGACAGCCAATCGCATCGACTCCCGCCGATTCCCGACAGTGAGTGTACAAAAATATATTCCGGCCGAAAGCCCGCTCCCATCGAATGTCACCGAATGATCGCCGACGGCACGCCGGCCGTTGACAAGAACAATCGTCTCCCGCCCAAGTGCATCCGCGACGGTCATGGTCACATCAGATTCCTGCCGAAGGGAAAAACGGATGGTGGTAACGGGGTTGAAGGGATTGGGGAAATTCTGATACAACGTCGAGGAGGGGCCGGAAGCATCGGGATGCGACTGCCGGTAACCTGTCACCGGAGAAACCGTGTGAAATATTTTCCCCTGTTGTCCCGCACACCAACCGGCGAGCGGATGCGGAAATTCCACATCATAAAGATCGCCGGTCATCGCGATCGATTGTTTTTTCCACGTCGACCCGCCGTCGGTCGTCCGCAACACGACGGCAGTACCCACCGCGGAACCGTTCAACGAATCGGCGAACGTGACGGCGTAAAGATTATTTGTTGTTCCGGAGGAACGGGGCGACCACTGTGCACCGCCGTCGGTCGTTCCGACAATCACTCCCCCCATACCGACGGCAAATCCGGTTGTCGCACTAACGAAGTGAACGGACCGCAGATCGGACGTTGTGGAACTGTTGGACGAAAGCCAGAGCGCGCCGCCGTTCGTCGTGCGGAGAATCGTTCCGGCGAATCCGACCGAAATGGCATTCACTGTATCGATCATGAATACTCCCGCCAGTTCCACCGATACCGGCGTCGGCGACGGTGACCAGGTGCTTCCGCCGTCGGTCGACGTTATGATCGTTCCGGAATGACCGGAGGCCATGGCATTCCGACGATCGACCGCATGCACATGCACCAGATGAACCGACGTTCCGCTGCTGCGCGGTACCCAATTCGATCCCGCGTCGGTCGTGGTGACGACCAATCCGCTTTCTCCGACGGCGATCCCATCGGCGCCGGTGGAAAAATGAACATCGCGGATAAATTTCGTCGTGCCGCTGTTCTTTTTCACCCAACTCTCTCCGGCATTCGTCGTCGCCAGCACGAGGCCCGCCGTGCCGACGACAAATCCCGTATCCTTCGCCGGAAACGATAATCCCAACAACACTTCCGATGAGGTGGATTGTTGCGGAATCCACTGTGCCGCCGCAGCGTTCAACATCAACCCCACACACATAACGGTGAATAGCCGGACATTCATGATACTTCCCCCTAATTATTTTGTCAGCACGATTCTGATCGTTTCACGAAATTGACCTTCGGTCAACGTGCAAAAATACATTCCGGCGGAAAGTCGATGTTGCTCCGCATCGACGGTCACGGAATATTCCCCCGCTTCTTTCATCCCTTCATCGAGCACGGTCACCATTTTACCCGCCAGGTCGTACAACTTTAAAGAGACGAACGACTCACCGGCGGATCGGTACGATACGGTGGTGGTAGGATTGAACGGATTGGGATAATTCTGGAACAGTTTTATTTTGCCGGGAATCGATCCGCCGCTGCGACGGACGCCTGCCGGACCGGCCGATTCGACAAATGTGCGGATCGTATCGGCTGGAACAGACACCAATCGATCCGTTTTTCCGGAAGGCCATTCGATGACCAGCGAATCGATGACAGCGGCGTTTCCCGTCCCGAAATGGATCCGCTCGGTTTGCGAATTATATCCGCTTTGCGACGTCACTTCCCTCATTTGCCAGACAGGAACTCCGTTGATCGTTGCCTTCAACCGTACTTTGGTGCCGATCGCCGACCGGTTGGACGCCGAACCGATCAATCGTGCGATCAGGAAGTGTCCTCCGTTTCCCTCATTCCGGTAGAGAAAATTCTTTTGAACGGTCCGATTGGCGACGAACAAGTCGAGATCACCGTCGTTGTCATAATCCTCCGCCGCACATCCGAACGAGTTTCCGCCGTCGGACGTGACCGGAGTGCCGGTCACTTTATCAAACGAATAGTGCGGATGGCCGCTGTTCCGGTAATAAAAATTATCGTGGCCGTCGTTCGCGACGAACAGATCGAGATCACCGTCATTGTCGAAATCCGCCCAAACACTTCCGACCGAATTTCCCGCGTCGTTCGACACGATTCCGGTATCGATCCTCGTTAATCCGTACGCCGGCGGTCCGGAATTCCGGTATAAAAAACTTTTCTGATTCAGAAAATTCGCAACGAAGAGATCAAGATCGCCGTCATTGTCGTAATCCCCCCAGCTGCCGCCGAGCGATGCCCGGCCGTCGGTAAACACCGTCGCAGAGAATGATCCGCCGCCGAGATTGGTATATAGTCCGTCATTTTGATTCCCCGCATTCCCGATGAACAGATCGGGCCGGCGGTCGTTGTTATAATCACTCCACACACCGTGAATGGAAAAGTTCGCACCGTCGGCGACGATCACGCCGGTATCGATCCGGCTGAACGTATATTCGGGCACTCCGGAGTTTTTATACAAAAAATTGTTCCCTTGAAAGTTCACGGTGAACAGATCGAGATCACCGTCATTATCGAGATCGACCCACGATGTGGTGTTCGAATTTGCGATATCGGTCGACGGCGTGCCGGAGGTAATCTTTGTCAGCAGTGTGTCGCCGGTTCCGCGGTAGAGAAAATTTCCGAAATTGTTCCGATTGGTAACAAAGAGATCGGAATTCCCGTCCGCATCAAAGTCCGCCGCCGTACCGCCGATCGACGAGCCGCCGTCGGTCACCGCGGAACCGGAAGTCACTTTTTTGAAATTCCCGTTTTTCAGGTTGAGATAGAGTGCATTGTTGACGTTGGAAAGATTACCGTTCGCCACGAACAGATCCGGAAATCCATCCTTGTTCACATCCCACCACACCCCGCCGCCGCTTTCCACTTCATCCGTGACGACCGGATTGGACGGATCGGTAATCTTGGTGAAGGTTTGTGCCGTTGCGGAGATTGTGAGAACAACGACGGCGGAGGAACAGGAAATATATCGCCGGAGCGTGGACATTGTTTCCCTTTCTGATGTGGCTATTTTGCGAACAAGAACTTTTTCGTTTCGCGGAATGATCCCGCCGTGAGCGAATAAAAATACATGCCGCT